>NZ_JAXBVE010000009.1:0-156297 GCF_035181445.1 Photorhabdus africana | reverse complement strand
GTTGAAGAGCTTAAACCGTGCTCTCTGGATAATGATGCCAGCGTTTTATTCTTCTTACGTATCGCAGCGATAATATCGGCGGTATGCCAGTCTTTTTTCATATTCCTGCTTCCCTCTTTGGTGGTGGCGGTTCAAACAGGGTTCGCAGTACCGGAGAGTAACCATTCCGGCGAGGCATAGCCTCCCCTGCCTGAACCACCATAGAAGCGATAGCAGGCACACTGGTAAGAAAACAACCTTACCAGTGGGTTACTCATTCAAGGCTGCGACCCCCTGACCATCGGATTTTGCCGATGGCAGTGCTACTTTAACCGATTGTATTATCTGACTCAAGAATCAAATAAACACCTTGGTGACGGTTTGTCTTGCTGCGCTTATGACGAAATAAATGAACTTATGGCGAAAACGGCACTACACCGCACCCGCCTGCACGTTTTGGATCAAAAAATTTTTTCAGTTTTAAAATCCTACAAGGCAAACTGCCAAACCGCGCCAATACTGGTGGAGTGGGAGAAATCACAAACTGAAATGATTGAAAAGATTTTCAGGAAATTTCAGTTTTTGGATCAAAAGAGGATCACGGAAAAATCCCAATGCATTGATATTAAATGAAAATTGTATTTTACGTGAAAAATAAGCTCACAAAGAAAAGCCGTGCTTTATCATAGAAATCAGATAGAGCGCGGCTTTACAGGATATACAGAACTGAAATTGTTTTCTCCTTTTGCATTATGACAAGGAAGAAAGTGAAAATATTAGTTAGCGTACTTTTAATTCATTAATAAGCGTAAGGCTACGTTCAAGCATCTTAAGTAGTTTCAGTGATGAACCAGAAGGAATGCGGCGGTGCAGGTAGTGTCCATTGATGCCCATAAAAATAAAATGAGTGGACGCAAAGTGGACATTGGGCAAACAAAAAGGGCTACACCTTAGTGTAACCCCTTGATTTATTTGGTGGAGCTGGCGGGAGTTGAACCCGCGTCCGAAATTCCTACATCCTTGGTACTACATGCTTAGTCTAATCTTTACATTCGCTTGCCAGCTGCGGATAGACACGCCACTAACAAACTAGCCTGATTAGATTTAACGCTTCAACCCCAGGCAAGGCATCCACGCGATCTCTTTTGGGTTTGACCTCTCTTGATCCCCGTCCTAAGAGCGGAGGCTAGGGAGAGAGGGCTCTGCGCAGGTTATTAAGCTGCTAGTGCGTATTTTTCGTCGTTTGCGACTATTTTTTTGCGGCTTTTTACGAGGCCAACCGCCCCTCGGCATGCACCTTGGGTTTCGCGAATCCCGTCGAATCCAGAATCAGCCCCAAGTATCTTAAACGCAAGTATATCAGAATACTAAACTATAATGCCAGAATTTATCGCCCAGCATTCTTCATAATACGTGCTTTGTCTAATTTCCATTCACGTTCTTTGATGTCCGAACGTTTGTCGTGTGCCTTTTTGCCTTTTGCTACGCCAATTTTGACTTTGCACCAGGCGTTTTTCCAATAGAGAGATAAGGCAACAACGGTATAACCTTCACGATTGACTCGACCATATAATGAGTCAAGTTCGTGCTGATTAAGTAAAAGTTTGCGTGAACGCATTGGATCACAGATGACATGGGAAGAAGCTACATTTAACGGGGTGATGGTGGCACCAAAAAGATAAGCGTCACCATCTTTGAGCAAAACGTAACTGTCGCTGATATTGGCTTTACCAGCGCGCAGTGATTTGACTTCCCATCCTTGTAACGAGAGACCCGCTTCAAATTCTTCTTCAATGAAGTATTCGTGACGAGCTCGTCTATTCATGGCAATGGTTGCCGAACCGGGTTTGTGTGCTTTTTTCTTTGTCATAGTGTATGCATTATACTGAATGCTTTGGTGAAAGAAATCTTTTCCCGCGCATATTTGCTGATTAATGCGTGTTTATTGCATTATACGCTGACAATTTTTTCTTTGATCACGTATAGGTGATATTATTTGCTACAATTAAGACTTACAGGAAATTATATGCCACAGATTAGTCGCTCTGCGTTAGTACCGTACAGCGTGGAACAAATGTACAAATTGGTCAATGATGTCGGTTCTTATCCGGATTTTTTACCGGGGTGTGTTGGTAGTCGTGTGTTGAGTATTAGCAATAACGAAATGACTGCATCAGTCGATGTTTCGAAAGCGGGTATAAGCAAGACCTTTGTTACCCGGAATATTCTGTCCGATAATCAAAGCATTAATATGCAACTGGTCGACGGGCCTTTTCGTAAGTTAATGGGAGGTTGGCAGTTCATACCATTGAGTGAAGATGCCTGTAAAGTTGAGTTGCACCTTGATTTTGAATTCACTAATAAGCTGATTGAATTGGCTTTCGGTAAGATTTTTAAGGAACTGGTTGGAAGTATGGTGCAGGCTTTTACTCTGCGTGCACGCGAGGTTTATCGTGTCTGATATCAATGTCGAAGTTGTTTATGCATTGCCTGATCGCCAATATCTGCGTACGGTGAAATTGGCTCAAGGCTCAACTGTTGAGCAGGCAATAGTTGCATCAGGTTTGCTGACTTTGCGTAATGATATTGATTTGCAAAAGAATAAACTCGGAGTTTATAGCCGTCCTGTTAAGTTGACGGATATTTTGGAAGAGGGTGATAGGGTGGAAATTTACCGTCCATTATTGGCTGATCCAAAAGAAATGCGTCGTAAGCGTGCAGAGCGAGCTAAAAATAATGCTCAATAATTACTATAAACAGTCAGTCATCTATTTTTTTGACTGACTGTTTATATTTCTTCGGTTATTGAAGATCTTCGGTAAGTGAATTGTCGTTTTTAATGTCAGTCAGTACACCATTACTGTCAAATGTCAGGGTCAGAGTTTGCTGAGTCACTTTTTCGTGCCCAGGTTGCTGACGAAATACATAAAACCACGTTTGAGTCCCAAACGGGTCTTGTAACATTGGTGTTCCTAATGTGTAAGCTACCTGTTGCTGGGTCATTCCCTTGTGGATTTTTGATACACTAGTCGGTGTTAGGTAGTTCCCCTGATTAATGTCAGGGCGATAAACAGCCCGTTCCAACGTAGAGCAACCCGCAGTCAGCATGACAAATGATACAGCAGCGGCAGTCAACATTTTACAGCGCATGGTAATTACATTCCTTTAGGAGTCAGGGTGTTGATAATAATAGACCTTGATGAGATTGAAAACCTTTATACCCGTTATCTTTCAAGTTGCTTCTTTGTTAGCTGCGCTCCTTTGCCTTTGCCGTCGTGATGCATCTTGAAACCCATAGGGTATACAAGCTTTAACTATGACCTTAAATATACGCAAAAGTTGTATCAAATTACGCTGCTAGCAGCTCTTTAGCGTTTGCCAGGGTATTTTTTGTCACTTCACTGCCCGCGAGAAGCCGTGCCAGCTCTTGTAATCTGGCCTTTTTATCCAGCAATTGCATTTGAGTTTCAGTTTCTTCACCGTCAGTCTGTTTGCTGACATAAAAATGTTGGTGACCACAACCAGCTACTTGAGGCAGGTGGGTGACGCACATAACCTGTGTAGATTCGCCTAATTTACGTAACAGACGGCCAACAATTGCAGCTGTTGGGCCGCTGATACCGACATCCACTTCATCGAAAATCAAGGCGGACGTTTCCATTTTCTTAGCCGTTATAACCTGAATTGCCAGCGCAATACGGGAAAGTTCACCACCTGAAGCAACTTTTGCGAGAGATTGGTGTGGCTGGCCGGGGTTAGTGGTGACGTTAAATTCAACTTTATCTGAACCATCGGCATTCAGATATTCAGGTGCAAAAGAGACATCAATGGTAAAGCGGCCATGAGGCATGGCGAGTTGATGCATACTGTGCGTAATGAGTTCACTTAATTCTTTAGCATATTGTTGGCGAATCAGATGCAATCTTTCTGCAACTTCCAATGCCTGCTTGTGGTGTTTATTAACTTGCTCACTAAGGTGGGTGCAGTCATCTTCTTGCTGCGCCAGTAATTGCTGTTCTTCCAATAATTGTTGATGTAGTAAAGGAAGTTCTTCCGGTGCAACGTGATGTTTGCGGGCCACTCTAATTTGTTGTGAAATTTTTTGTTCCAGCTCAAAAAGACGATTTGGGTCCATATCCAGTTGATCGCCGTAGTGGCGGAGTTCATCGCTGACTTCATTAATTTGAATGGAGGCTTCTTCCAACATAGTGAGTAATTGACTGAATTTATCATCCATAGTGATGAGTTCTGCCAGTTCGTGTTTGGCGTAATTCAGCAGACTGATAATATTTTGTTCATCGTTATCACTCAGTAGCTGGAGTGCGGTTTGGCTGACAGAGAGTAGCTGACCACGGTTTGCTAGCCGTTTATATTCATTATCTTGTTCTTGGTATTCACCTGGTTGCGGTGCCAGCTCATTGAGTTCTTTTAAGTGATACTCCAGTAACTGTTGACGAGATTGACGTTCAAGCGCCTGTTGTTGGAATCGAGCCAGATCCTGACAACTTTGGTGCCATTGCTGATATGCCTGTTTCATTTCATTTTGCAGATTGAATTGATTAGCGTAAGTATCAAGCAGGCGTTTTTGGTGACCGTTATTTAATAGTAATTGATGGGCGTGTTGACCGTGAATTTGAATAAGGTGGGTACCCAGTTCGCGTAATTGGGAAATCGGTACGGCAGTGCCGTTGATAAAGCCTCTGGAACGGCCATCTGACGTTATTGTACGGCGAAGTAAGCATTCATTACTGTCATCAAGTTGGTGTGTTTCTAGCCATTGACGAGCAGAAGGCGTATCAGAAAGAGAAAACCGGGCACAAATATCAGCACGAGAAGCCCCGTTACGTACCATATTGGCCTCACCACGATTACCTAGACATAAACCTAATGCATCAATTGCGATGGATTTACCCGCGCCGGTTTCACCTGTGATGGCTGTCATGCCTGGCTGGAAATCAATTTCAAGCTCACGAACAATGGCAAAATTGCTAATGGTTAACTGGGTGAGCATCACACTTCTCCTGTGTATAAAAACACCTCTGTATCTTCATACAGTATAAACTGGTTTTTTATACAGTAAAGTAGTGAAACCTAATTTTTTAGAACATTTTTTTAGACCAGCTTAGTTTTGTACTTAATGTGTTGAAGTAATTATAGTCTTGAGGGTGAATGAGATTGAGCTTCTGTTTGCTGCGGCTAATAATTACATCCTCTCCATCCTGTATGGGTAGAACTATCTGGCTATCGCAACTGACTTCATAATCGTTGCTATTTTGGGAAAATTTCAGCCTGATACTGCTTTCACTACTGATAACCAGTGGGCGGGAAGACAATGTATGTGGGAACATTGGTACCAGGACAATCGCATCCAGATTTGGTGTCAGAATTGGCCCACCTGCGGAAAGCGAGTAAGCTGTGGAACCGGTTGGCGTTGCGATAATCAGTCCGTCAGAACGTTGGGAAAAGGCAAAACGTTCATCGATATAGACTTCGAATTCAATCATATGTGCCACTTTCCCCGGATGGAGTACGACTTCGTTGATAGCGGTACTGATACGAGGTTTCTGGCCGTTTCTTCTGACTTGAGCTTCTAGTAGGAAACGGTGTTCGTTCCGATATTCGCCATTCAATACTTCAGAAAGTTGTTGCAAAGCATTATCAGGATCTAAGTCGGTTAGAAAACCTAGATTGCCTCTGTTAATACCAATGACTTTAATGTCATAACGGGAAAGGACCCGGGCAGCGCCTAACATATTGCCGTCACCACCAACAACGACAGCTAAATCAGCTTGTTTACCAATTTCGGTCAGACCACCAGTTTGTGCATCTTTTAAACCAATGTCTTTGGCTACTTGACGATCAATAATGACAGAGTAACCTTTGGATTTTAACCAATGATAAAGCATTTCATGAGTAGCAAGTGCTTCTGGGTGGCGAGGATGACCAACAATACCTATGCATTTGAATTTTTTATTCATCGTTATAATTTCCTTCTAGCAAGAGGTTTTATCCTCACAATACGGCGGGTTCCCTTGAATCCCCAGTTTAGATCCCCATAATAGGCTAAGTAGCGAGATTAATGCCAAATACGCGGAGATATTCATGAGTAGTAAAGAACAAAAAATGCCTGACGAGCAAGTCTCGGAAGATATGGAAGTTGTATCTGAACAGCAAAACAGTGCGGATAAAGCAGAAGCATCAGAGACTGAAAGTGTTGTTGATCCGCGTGTCGCAGAGCTGGAAGAACAGCTCAAGCAGGCGCAACAGCGTGAACGTGATGCCATTTTGCGTGCTAAGGCTGAAGTTGAAAATATCCGTCGTCGTACTGAGCAAGATGTGGAAAAAGCCCATAAGTTTGCGTTAGAAAGATTTGCCAATGAACTGTTACCAGTGATTGATAATCTTGAGCGCGCTTTGGAGGTGGCAGATCGCACTAACACCGAAATAGCACCTATGGTTGAAGGCATCGAGCTGACGTTGAAGTCTTTCCTTGGGGCTGTGGGTAAATTTGGTATTGAAGTTGTTGGCGACACAAATGTTCCTTTTAATCCTGAAATTCATCAGGCCATGACCATGATGGAATCCGATCAGCATGAGCCGAATCATGTCATGATGGTCATGCAGAAAGGGTATACCTTAAATGGCCGTTTGTTACGCCCGGCAATGGTAGCCGTATCAAAGTAATTTTAGCTCAGTAGTCATTTTAGTTCAGTAATAAGTATCAATGCCGCTCCAACTGGGGCGGCATTTTTTTACTGTGGCAACTCAGGTGTCCAGTTAATTGACGCGATGCCTTGTTTTTCTAGCAATGCATTGGCTTTTGAAAAGTGTTGACAGCCAAAGAACCCTCTGTGGGCAGATAGTGGCGATGGATGGGGTGCTTTGAGAACATGGTGTTTATTAGCATCAATAAAGTAGCCCTTTTTCTGAGCATGGGATCCCCAAAGCAGAAAAACGACGCCTGAACGGTGCTCATTGATAGCGGCAATGACTTTATCAGTGAAAGTTTCCCAACCCAGATTCGCGTGGGAGTGTGCATTACCACGTTCTACGGTAAGTACGGTATTGAGTAGTAACACCCCTTGTTTAGCCCAACTGACTAGGCAACCGTGATTTGGATGCTGAAAGTCAGGTATATCGGATGCCAGCTCTTTGTACATATTAACCAGCGACGGTGGTGCAGGAATACCCGGTTGCACAGAAAAAGAGAGGCCATGTGCCTGATTAGGGCCGTGGTAAGGGTCTTGCCCAAGTATCACCACCTTAATATCAACCAATTCGGTGTAGCGGAATGCATTAAATACATCCTGTTGCGGCGGATAAATGGTTTTACCTGCCTGACGTTCTTTTGCGACATAGGCTAGTGTGTCGAGAAAATAGGGTTGTTCTTTCTCGTTACCGATTACGTCGTGCCATGTGAGAGGTGCGGACATAGTAAATCCTTTTTATAGATTACCAAATGGATGTTAGCTTACCGATTACAAAATCAGAGGAAAACCTTTGATGCACACTAAAACTAAATTCTTGATAACTATTTCAATGTTGTAAAGTATTTTTGAAAGTTTACCCAAAGAATTGCTGTGTGGTTAGCTATAAAAACTTATTTAAAACATAAGGTAGTAGTATGTTTTATAGTAACTATATGAAATTAACTGTTCTGAATCAATGAGTATCCTCATTTGTGTGGATATACCCGTTATCCTTCAAGTTGCCTCTTTGTTGGCTGCACTCTCTCACCCCGGTCACATCGTTTTCTATGCTCCCGGGGATTCGCTCCCTTGCCGCCGCGATGCATCTTGAAATCCATAGGGTATATATAGGAATGAGACATATTGGCTTGAGCAAATAACCAAGATAACTCATTGATAGTTTGGTTGATTGTGCGAAATGATTGCTAGCATTCAATGCATGAAGACCAGATTGTGGTTAAGAATAAGCTGGATCGTTGTTTGAATATCGTATGAAACCAAAACGGTATGTGTTGTAAACAGTCAGTTTCTTTGACTCTTTTCTGGCTATTTATTGGCAAATAATAGGTAGGAATTTCTCTGTTATCAGAGAGCAGAATCACAGTTGATTAATTTTGTTAACAAAATTTAAACATTTATTTAACCCAATGGCATTCCCTGCCGATAGATGAGTTGTATTGATTAAATCGTCGATTATTTTCAGCTATCCTTAGGGGAATTTTATGAGTTTATCAATTGAAATGAATCTATCAGTCGATTCAAGTTTTCCCGTTTTAAATAATCTTCAACTTGTTACACCGCCTTCTGTTCCAGACCAAAATATTGAAAAAGCGACTACAGAAGTTTTTTCCCTCTCGGAAACGACTAAACAAAATAATAGAGTCTATCAATCATTAATTAATGAACAGAGTATTAACCTTAATTTAAAGTCAATCACAGGAATTAAGTCTGAACAAATTAGTGGTAAGCAATCCCATGAAATTGATTATATGTTGACCTTGATTTCTGATGATGTCTACATAAGCACCACGATGGGAATAGGTGATTATATTCGTCTTTCTGATGGTGAATTATTAAAGGCAGGAATAGAACCGGCAAATTTAAGGGATAAAACAACAGGTTTTCAGGCAGGTATTTATCGGAATGACGATCTCTATATAGTGGCTTTTGTGGGCACTAATGATTTGAAGGATATATTAACTAATTTACGACAAGGTTTTGGATTTGATGAAGCTCAATATCATCAAGCCATCGATTTAGCTCGCACTGCCAGAATAGCATTTGGGGAAAACTTGTTATTTACTGGGCACTCTTTGGGAGGTGGATTAGCCGCGACAGCCGCATTATCAGTTGGAAAGCCTGCGGTAATATTTAATTCGGCCGGTGTTTCTGACAATATGATGAAAAATTTGGGTTTTTCACCCCAAGAGGGTAGGGCTATCGCTGAAAATGGATTGGTACGCCATTATGTTGTGGAGCATGATTTACTTGATGCATTACAACAGAAACTGCCAGTATCTCAGCCAATAGGACATAAAATCTTACTGAAATATAATGATGATTCAGGAGAGTCAGGTCAGGGGTTTCCTCATAATCTGATACGTGGATTAAAAGCACATTCTCTTAAAAAGGTGCTGGAATTATTAACGATATACAAACCTTGGTCATCTTTAAATGATGAACAGCAAGAAGAATCTCTAGTCATGCTTAATGAACCGGATCTGAGCGTTTCCGCATAATTAAAGAGAAGTGTGATGAAAATTAATGAAGTAATTGAGCCTGAATCGGAACTAGATTATCAGCGGGGTAAAGAAAATATAACTCCGTTACAATGGGCGATATTCAATCAGCAAATGGATGATATTAATAATTTGCTGAAGGAGGGCGCTGATCCTACTCAACTTGGTTTGCAACAAGAAAGTGCTTTGCATACGGCTGCAAAAATCAACAATCCTGATTATCTTAAATCTTTATTATCTGTTGTGTCTGATGTGAATATTATGCATCCTGTGACCTTAGCAACACCTTTACATGTTGCGGTTCAGTTAGGGAGAAAAATGCAGGTTGAATTATTGTTGGTCGCTGGTACTAATCCTAATCAGGCTAATCGGATTGGGGATACTCCGTTACATATTGCAGCTAAAATTAATTCACCGGAACTGGCACTGATATTGTTGAAGTCAGGCGCTGATCCTAAATTGCAAAACAAGCAGCAATCAACGTTCCAGATGTATTTCAATCTCACTCCGCTAAAAGCGTGGAGCTATGAGATGCAAGCGAAATATGATGAAGTCAATCATTGGCTGAAAGCTCAGCAAGTCAGCCGATATTATTTGAAGTAAGGTAAAAACGGGCGATTTGGCCTAATGCCAGTCAGTTAAGCTGACTGGCCTCTTTTTACCGGATATTTTTGCTGAGAACAGCGAGTCATCATGATGAAGTTACCTTGTCAGGAACGACATTGTTTGTATTTTGCTCAATTTCGCGACTAAGGGAAGTATTTAGAGGTTCTCACATAAATTTATTTTTCATCACGTTTGCATTTTAAAAATCTTAAACTAATATTAATAATTAAGTATAAATGTTAGTTATTCGTGATCTACCCTACGCTGATTTCTGGATTAATGGAATGTCTCTTTAAATTTCCATTAATTAGTTATTTAGAGGAAAAACGAATTCTATAACTACTGGGTAACTGTCTAGGATTTTGGAGCCTGTAATCCATGAGCGGTAGCGTATGTCATGATTTTATTCCTATACCTACAGTTGTGTTCAGGCTCAGAAAGGACTATCTTCGATTTTATAAAAACAGGCGGAAAGTCAGATTATTGTATTACCCATTATAAAAAGAATGCAGATAATTTATCTTATTAACTTAATATATTGAGTCGAAATTTATAAAGAGGATATTTTACTGAGATGAATCTTATAAATAAAGAAAAAATCCGCTATGTTTTTAGTCGAATAAAAAGAAAAGGTGTTCTAAACACAATTAGTGGTATAAATAGGAAGTATATAAAATCAAAATTCATAGAGTCATTTTTATCTAAATTAATAAGTAGTAAATTAGATGTGCCAGATTTCCCTAAGATTATACAAATAGAAACAAGAAGTGGCTGTAACTATTCCTGCTCATTTTGTCCCACAAATAAAGTCAAAATGAAACAAGGGAAAATGCAGCAAGAACTATTTGATAAAATAGTGGAGCAGTTAAAAGACTTTAATGGTTATATCAGTTTGTTTTTTAGAAATGAGCCATTGATGGATAAGAGAATTATAGATTGGGCTCAAAAAATAAAAAACGAAACAAATGCAAAAATAATTATTCAGACAAATGGTTCCTTATTAAATGAAACAATTGCTAAGGAGCTTGGTCAATATGCTGAGTTAATAGTGAATGACTATACTGATGATAAAATAGTATTGAAGAAAATAAAAAAATGGGAGGAGAATATTACTGATAATTTAATATTTGTAACACGAGATAATTCTGAAAGCTTGACAAATCGTGCTGGAAATATTGGTGAAAAAAAGAAGGTATTTCTAAATAATTCATGTGTAAAACCATTTACTGAACTCACAATAACATTCAGTGGTACTGTTGTTTTGTGCTGTCAGGATTGGATGGAAGAAGCCATTATAGGAGATCTTAACCACCAAAGCATTCTTGAGATATGGAATTCAAATAATTTAAATGAAATTAGAGAACAATTAAAGAATAGAAATAGAGTCGGAATATGTGAATATTGTGATTTTGTTGGGGTATAAGATGATGAATATATTTGAGAGAATGCAGAAGCAAGTATCCAAATGTTATGTAAAAGGGAATGACTGGAATTATTCGAAACATAAAGATGTATATTTACATTTTAGTGATGAGTGTTGTTATGAAGTAGAATTGAAGGAATGTGCACAATTATTTTATATAAAGAATGCAGATAGTATCATATTGTTGCCGACACTATGGGGACGATGTGATAAATCTGAGATCTTAGAAGCAATTCAAAGAGGAATAGAACAATGCATCAAATTTAATTCTGTATTAATGGTTAGTATTCAATCTAACTATAGTCATAGAGAAGATATTATTGATAGTGTTCAAAAGCTTTTGAATGAAAATGAGGTTTACGACAAGTTGATATTGTTTCTTACAGATATCAGGAGCAAAGCATATTCAATAAATCAAACTGTTCTTTTAGCAAGAAGGATAAACTGTTCAGCAGTTGGATGGATGGATGATGATGTTATTCTATCTGATGATGCATTTTTACAATTGTATGAAGATCTTCGTCGCAGAGGGTTTATAGGGAGTTCTGGTGCATTGAAATGCCCGACACCGAAAAAATATCCTACTTCAAAATTTTTGAATTTTGCCAAAAATAAAATGTCTACAAAGAAAACAAAATATCCACATGGCTGTTGTATGATGGTAGGTGTCTCATCAATAAAAAACTTGATTCCTGCCAGATATATTTGTGATGATGGTTTTTTCTTTTTTGAATTATTAGACATGAAATTAGAAAATCCTCAAAATAATATGAGGATCGTGGAAGAGTCTATATGTCAACATTATGTTGGAGGGAATGTCAAAGATACATATTTTCGTATACGTAGATCCATTATTAGCACTGTAGTTTATTGTGCTGATTATCCATTGGATAAATGCTTGTATTATTTAAAAGAAGTTCAGTTCAATGGGTTGTTCCCCGCCATGTTTATCAATGTACCTATTAAAGATAAGATTATAAAAAGTATACTTAAATTTATATTCTTAATATGGCATGTAATCATATTGATTGAGTTGTTTTTTAGAAGATTTTTAGGAAATCCGTTAAGAGAAATAGCATGGTCTGCATATTCTTGGGAAAAAACTGAAAGTTTGAAGGAAAAAAAATCTTTATTTGATTAATAAAATTGTTTTGTCAAACTAAATAACTTTCCAAAATAGGGCTCCACTTCGTATAACACCTTGTGTAGCAGGGGTTGTGTGCTTTGCATAGCAGAGCGATGAGTTAGTGCAGCCTATCAGGCACCAGACTTGCACTGCTTGAATATTAATCAAATAGACCAACTGTATCGGTATTATGAAAAGCTATTTAGGTCATTAAATTAATAACGTCAAAATAGGGTTTACTATGGATATTTGTAAATATATGTCTTCATGTAGAAAGTCAATAATCCCTATCCTCGATCCATTTAAGTTTAATTATGAAATAAATATAAATAGATTATTAACTTTTCAAAAATATGCTCCTTTTTGTATAATAGCTAGTACGGATTGTGAAAACTTTGAGATGAAAGTGTCTCCCTTTATAGCTGCCGCATCAAAGATTAAAACCATCCCGATCATAACGCATTTTCCTCCTCAGAAACCAAACGGATTTCCTTCATCACCTCACGCAGATGCATTTTTTGCCACATCAGTGATAAATTCCAATGTGGAATACTATAGCTCTTTATCATTAGAGAGAGAGTCCATCAAGCAGAGTATTGAAAAGTATGGTGACAATTGTTTAATCAGTTCTGCTGCTCTTGTTCTAGGTAATGATAAAAAGTCTCAAAAATTTGTTTATTCAAAGACTGTAGATCACTCAACAGAAAGTATTGCTAGAGCATTGGAAGGTATAGATTTCAATTTATTGAAGGTTTTTTACCTTTACTCAAGAAACAGCGTTATTTCTAATGAAATATGCAGTTTTGTAAAATTTATTGTTGGCGATAATACACTGTTGTTTGTTAGTGGAGGAATATCAAACACTGAGCAGGTAAATAACCTGTTATATTCTGGTGCTGATTTTATTTCAATTGGAACTACATTTGAAGAAGTCAATTGGAATAACAATGCTATAAACATATTAAATAAAGAAAGAATATATTAATGAGGAGTCTCTAATATGGAAAATGTAGTTTTAGTCGATGAGAATGATAACAGAGTCGGATGCATTAATAAGATAGACGCTCATTTAAACGGTGATCATCTTCACCGTGCCTTTTCCTGCTTTATTATTAATTCAAAAAATGAGGTATACATTCAGCAGAGAGCACAGTCTAAATTACTCTGGCCTGGATATTGGTCTAACTCATATTGCAGTCATCCGAGACCGGATGAAGAAATTTCTCATGCCGTGATGAGACGTGCGGAAGAAGAACTCGGTATTGTAATAAATGAAGAGCCAAAATTTTTATATAAGTTCCAATATAAAGAAAAATATAAAGATGTAGGATATGAACATGAATTATGTCATGTCTTTGTTGTTTTTACTGATACACCACCAACGGAAAACCCAAAAGAAGTATCAGCAGGATTTTTTATTAATATTAAAGATGTCCAAGAATATATTCATAATAATGAAGAGTTTTGTACGCCTTGGTTCAAGAAAGAGTGGGCAGATATATTACAGAACCACTTTGATAAATTGTGCTAATTAGTATGTATAAAGCATTTAATCAAGAATATACTATAAGCCTGCATGATACGAAATATCCTCTATTTTGATAGGTTTTTATAAAAGTATACCTTGGTTTCTAACTATGGAATAAAATCAGGTTCTGGAATAATGAATACTACTTGGCATGAAAAAAAGACAATTTATAATGATCTTAATCAATTGCATGGAGTTTATGTCATATTGATGGAAGAATATTTATCAACATTTTGTACAAACTTTGGTGGAATGTATTCAATACCACCGCTTGCTGTTGTCTGTGTGAAAAATACAGATTCAATAATAGATATAATTCACTATTGTAATATAAATGAGATACCAATAAATATACGTGGTGTTGGGCATTCTTTTGGTACACAATCGCTTTCAAAGGGAATTGTATTAGTAGTATCAGTCGAAAATCCGGTATTTGAAAAAATAGATGAATATAAGTTTAAAGTTTCAGCTTTTGAAACATGGTTGTCTGTTGAGTGTTTTTTGAGAAAAAATGGCTTATCATTTCCTATCTTGACTAGGCATCCTGATACGACTGTTGGAGGAACACTTTCTGTTGGTGGATATGGAGAAGATTCATATCTATATGGCAGTCAGGCATCATGTATTCAATCGTATACTCTAATAACACCTGATGGAAAAAGGCATAGATGTTCAGAAGATTCAAATTCCGAACTTTATAATTTTGGACTCGCATCATTAGGAATACTTGGTATTATTGAAGATGTGACTTTTGAAGCAATTCCATTAAGAGTAGAGAACATACTTTATGTGATAGAGTTTGATGGAATTCTTCATTTACTGAGTTTTCTGATATTGATATCTGAATATTCCAATCTGAATATTGAAGCTGTCACATGTCAATTATACCGAGGAAAATACTATGTTAATATGGTTATCAGCAATAATTCTGATCAGATTAATATTGTTAATAAGGTATTAGAATGTCAAGTGACAGGGTGTATTGGCTACAAATACCATTCAGTAAGAGATTATAGAGGAAGAACATTTGGTGCCTATAGGCATGATCTCTGGAATAGAGACCATGTTAATCTTTGGGGAGATTATTGTGTTGATCAAAATAATATTATGGCTTTTGCTAATTTCCTATTAAATAAAGTAATTAACAATGACGTTTTTATAAATAATAAAGGTAGGCTTCTTATAATTTTAAAGAAAAGTCCTAGTTTAAGTAAGTTCTTTCCTTTTGAGCCGATATCGAAAAAAATGAGTGGGATTGTATTCGGGGTTGGGGTGTACTTTACGTTTCCTAGAAACGAAAGCAAAGAATATGAAAAATTAAAGTTACTGCATAGTCAAATATTAGAAGAGTGTATTTTAAATGAAGGTCGGCCTTATCTTGCGGGATGGCATGAAATGAAATATGAAGATAAAATAAAAATATATGGAGATGATTATCTGAAAATTTTAGAACTCAAGAAACACTTGGATCCTAAAGGAATTGTAAATAATTATGATTTTTTTATGGAGTATTAGTGATATGGCATATCAATGCCATGTAGATATTCTGATTTTATTAGTATAGAAATGAACTAAGTTAATCAGATAAATTATCTACATTCTTGCAATAATGGGTAATACGATAATCTGACTTTCCACTTGTTTTTATGACATCGTAGATAGTCCTTTCTGAGCCTGAACGAATCACGTTGCAACAACTTGCCTTGAATCACCAGCACCGGGACGTCCGTACACGAGGGATGGGCTTGCTCGTGCTTGCCAGAGGCCCTATAAACGAACCCGAATTTGCTAAAAAATCGCCTTGCTGAATCAAAGTTACGGCCGGAGCACGGTTAGGCTACTACCGTCTGGTCTATTTTGATGAAGCCGGTTTTGCTGCATCTCCTTCGGTGCAATATGGGCGGAGTCCATAGAAAATATATTAAAACTCAATCATGTGAAGATTGTGAATTTATATGAGATTTTGAGTTTATATTAACAGTTTACTGTGGGGATATTACTTAAATGAAGAAGATATTGATTATTTGCATGAGAACTTGGGGGAGAATGGGAAATTATGAAGCAGCAAAAAAAATTGAATCAGAACTAGCTAGTAAAGCATTTTTTTCTACAGAATTAATCTGTTTTGATGAATTAGTACCTGTGTTCAGCAAGTTTGGATTAAGAATGCAAGAGATTTCTGCAAGTTACTATGATCCTCACATTAAATTGAAGCTATATGATGAGTTGATAGATGATATTGGTTCGTGGATTAGTAATTTCAATAATGAGCAAGTATTAAATGAATCATTATCGAGTGTCATTGAACATGATTTTCCATCGTTAATTATATCGACGAAAGGTGTTATCGCAAAAATAGTCCATGCATTCAAAGAAAAATTCTATTTTGATTTCAAAACCGTGAACTTCATAACTAATCCTGGTTTGTTAGATATTAAAATACATCAACATTTTAGTAGTGATTTGACGATTAGAACGACAAATTATTACCCAAATTCTGATATGGTTGAAAAATTTCATAGACTAGAGACTGTTCCATTATTTAAGCCAGTTTCAAACTATCAAATCGATCAGCAGGATATTCCTTCTATTTTAATTCTCTGCAATGGATGTGAAGAAGGTTATTTTGATGTATTAAAAACTTCTTTCGAACATCCGTCGAAACCTAAAATATTCATGGTTATTATTTCGAATAAGAAATTGTATGATGAATGCATAGATTTAAATAGGAAGTATGCAGATAGAGCATGCATTTATAATACATTAGCTAATAAGGATTATCTAAAACTGATACTAGAGGCTTCAACAAACAGCAGATCATTTCTATACTCCAAATCTGGTCCAAACACAGTATTGGAATCAATTAGATTCAATTTACCAGTTCTAGTACATTTCTCTGGGTTACCAATGGAAAGATGGATAGTGGAGTTGACAAACAAAAGAAAATTTGGTTTTTGTTTTGAAAATCAATCTAATGGGCCTAGTATAATAAAAAAATGGTTGGATAATCCTGAGATTGTAACTAACTTTAAGCGTAACATAGAATTAAGTAAAATTGATGATATAGATATTACACTTAAAGATTTACCTGATATAATTTGTGATGTCATGTAATGATTATGAAGGAAGTATTGAATGTTCAAAATTGAAAAAGCGCCTATAACAACAGTATTTATAGTATGTGTGACAATTGTTTATTCCACATTTGTTTCATATTCATTAACAGATAGCTTTATCGGTAAAATAAGCATTATAGAACTAGAGAAATATGGAGGGTTAACACCAAATAGATTATATGAATTTGAGTATTGGCGACTTCTGGTTTCCCAGTTCATACATGTTAAACAACTGCATATGGTCTACAATGTGCTATCACTTTCAATATTGGGAATTTTATTGGAAAAACATCTTGGATCTAAATTTTTATTAGTTTTATGGTTTATTTCTGGTGCTTTGGGAACTCTTTATAGCACTAACTTTGTTAGTTACCCTTGGAATATTGGTACAGGAGCATCACAAGCTGTTTTGGGCGTATCTTCCTTTGCATTACTGTTGGTTTTTGTCAAAGAGCATACCTCTAGTATATTAAAGTTTGCTGTTGTTTTTTCCATGCTGCCGGCAATCGCTTTAGATTTTATTTATGCTCATTATCCTAAGCCTGGTCATGTTCTTTCTATTTGTATTGGGCTTACAATGAGTTTGTTTTTCTATAGGAAAAATAAATCTTATTTTGATAATGTTGCTATTTGAAAATAATAATTATCCACGAATAAATTAATAATGTGAGAATTCTCTATGAAACCCACTGTGATAAAAATTAAAGGAATAGATTACAGTATAATTTCTATATTAATGTGGTTCTGTTTAACTATATATACCCAATGGATTTCAAGGTGCATTGCGGCGGCAAGGGAGCGAATCCCCGGGAGCATAGATAACTCTGTGACCGGGGTGAGCGAGTGCAACTAACAAAGAGGCAACTTGAAAGATGACGGGTATAAAAAGAAAAGGATCTTCTGTGCGTGATATAGTTTTTTTTCTTGAAGAATATCCAGTCCTAACACAAACTTTTGTACATCAACAGATTATCAGTTTGAAGAAAGAAGGATTTAATGTAAGAGTTGTATCTGTTTCTAAATCTAGTGATACAATCTGTGCTAATGATTCTACAATCCCCTATGTTTGTCTAGAAGATATAAAAAACATTCATCCTATATATGCAATATTTAAGTTTATTTATTTTTCTATGACCTCTGGTTATTTCTTTTCTCGAATGAGTTTATTTAAACGAAATTGTTACCGTAAGCGCTTGCTTTTTAAATTTCTATCCAATCCGTCACAAATAAAACCTAATGATATCGTTATAAGCCATTTTGGTATGGCTAGTATCATGGCGGCACAATTGAAAAAATATGGATATATTAAGAGTGCACTATATAGTGTATTACATGCATATGAAATGACTAAAGAAAAGAGTCTTAATGATCTGGGAAATCATTACGGAATTTTATTTGAGCAAGCAAATAAAATTTTTTCAGTTTGTGAATATATGCGTAATAGAATCATCAATCTAGGATGTCATCCTACCAATGTTGAGGTGCTACATCTGGGGATCGATATTGATGCTCTTTCATGTTTATATCCAAATGAATCTAATAAAGAAAAAATGAAGATAATTTTTGTCGGCCGTTTGACAGAAAAAAAAGGATTGCCTGATTTATTGTTATCTCTAGCACGAATAAGCAGTGAAGTGTCATTTACTTTAGACATTGTTGGCGATGGGGAGCTCAATGATTATTGTTATGAATTAATATTAAAACTTAATTTGAATGAACATATAAAAATGCATGGTTTTCAACCCCATCACATAGTCTTAAATTTTATGAAAGACGCAGATGTTTTAATACTTCCATCCAAAACATCTAACTCTGGTGACATGGAAGGGATACCAATGGTATTAATGGAGGCAATGGCTATGAAAAAGATAGTTTTGTCTACCTACCATAGCGGGATTACCGAGTTAATTGAAAATAATGTTAATGGATTTCTTGTCAATGAAGGAGATATTGTAGCTTTATCAGAAAAAATATCATATATAGACGAGTTGAGTAAAAAAGATAAAAATATTATGAGGGAGAATGCACATAAAAAAATAATGAATGAATTCAATATTAATATTCAAAGTAAACATTTAGCTAACATAATACTTAATGAGGAATTTTCTGAAGGATGAATACAGATGAAATATGACATTGTCTTTATATCTTATGATGAACCATGTGCTGAATCTAATTGGAATCATTTGAAAAATAGATTTCCTGATGCAAAAAGAATTCATGGTGTTAATGGTATCTTAAACGCTCATAAAGTTGCTTCTGATTCTGTAACGGCTAAATGGTTCTTTGTTGTAGACGGAGACAGTAAAATTAGAGATGAATTTAACTTTGAGTTACCAGTGGAACCTTTATGCTCAACTGCGACTTATGTATGGAGAAGTGTTAACTCAGTTAATCGTTTATGCTACGGGAATGGAGGTGTGAAATTATTTAATAAAAGGTTGTTTCAGGATGTTAAAAATTTTTCTGGAGATATGACCATATCTCTTAGCCCTGATTATCGCGTAGTCAATATTGTTGCTTCAGATACAGTCATTAACACAAGCAGTTTCCATTCCTGGAGAGCTGCTTTTCGAGAATGTATAAAACTCAGTATACCAAGGAAAAATCCTAAAGAAGATATTATATGTAAAGAAAGATTAACGGCATGGAGTTTAATTGATACTCAGATAGAATTTGGTGATTGGATATCAAAAGGAGCTAATGATGCTGCTCATTTTTATGAGGAAAACATTGAAAATATGGAATTCTTGTTATCAACCATTAATGATTTTAAATGGTTAAGAGATACGTTTAATTTAAAATACATTCAGAAAGATAGAGCATGATGACTTCATTATCGTTAAATTTATTAGGAGGTAATGGATGTTACGGCAAGTAGCAATTCTTATTCCTACTTATAAGCGTAGTTCATCATTATTACGTTTATTGAAATCCATTGAAAAATTAGAGACATCAAATAACTATATTGCCATTGTGGCAGATAACGATTCTTCTCAGCAAGAGTCTTTTAACATGATCAATGAAATCAAAGATGATTTTAATTTCCATATTGATGTCATTCTTGTTGAAGATAAAAATATCTCATTAGTTAGAAATATGCTGTTAACTTTGGCCTTTGAAACATATAAGTGCGATGCAGTTGCTATGATTGATGATGATGAGATTGTTAGTTCTCGGTGGTTAGATGCGCTTATTGAATGCCAGATACAGACAAATGCTGATGTGATACAAGGTAACACTTATCCTATTTTTTTGGATAAAAAAAGAAAATGGATGGAAAAAGTTTCATTTTATTACCGAGACTTATTAGTATCAGATTCTAAAGATATAAATGTCAGCACTTGTAATGTATTTATTGTACGCCGAGTATATGAATCGATGAAAGAGCAGTTGTTTGACTTGAATTTTGGTGTTACAGGAGGAGAGGATACGGATTTTTTCCATAGAGCAAAGCAAATTGGGATCAGCTGTTTCTATTGCCGTGATGCACTGGCCTATGAATTCTATGACCAAAATCGTGCAAATATTTTTTGGGTATTAAAAAGAAGTTTTAGAGTAGGAAGAACAAATTATAGGATATTTAATAATAATGGCCTGAGTAAGGTATGGGTTACTGCTCTCATTATTCCATTTACTATTGTGAGGTTTTGTTTTTTCTTTTGGCATCCAAACCTGTATATATATTATTTAATAAAGATATTTCGCCAATTTGGAGTTGTAGTTGAAGGTATTCATTGTAATTTGAATAACTGATAATTATTTTAAATGAGTAGCTCACATGAGTAGAGTTTCTGTACTAATCCCCCATTATAATCAGCCTATACTTATTGTTAGTGCTATTGAGTCTATAATGAGAACTTGTTTGAGTGATGTGCAGATTTTAGTTGCTGATGATCATTCATCAGAAGACAACTATATACAGCTCCAACATGTTTTAGAATATTTAGCAAGTAAAACTAATTTAAATATCAGGTTGTTTAGGAGTGATGTTAATGTCGGGACTTATCGATTGAAAAATGATATCATCAATAGAATTGATACTGAATTTATAACCTTTCATGATGCAGATGACTATTCTGTACCAATGAGACTGGATTGCCTGTATAATCTGATGAACAAAAATAGTCATATTGATATATTAGGTACTTCATATATAGATTTCTACCAAAATTTCCATACGGTTAACTCATTTCGTATTAAGAAATTTTATAGAATCCCTTATATTGCACATCAACTTGGTAAGAAGTATCTGAGTTTTCAACCTTCTCAGTTAATTAGATTTAGTATATTTCGTACCCTTGGTGGTTTTGATGGTACAACTAGAATTGCTGCTGATGATGATTTTTTACTTAGGGCTATTCATTGTGTAAAGGTCAGGAATATTAACCGTCCCCTCTATGTAAAGGTAGAAAGAGAACGCTCTCTTACTACATCGTCTGTTACTGGGTTCCAATCAGAAACGAGATTAAATTATATTAAGAAGCTAGATCAATTACGAAATACAATAAAGAGTAACTTACCATTATCAGAGTATATGAACAAACCCAACGATGTTCGATTTCACCTGAATGAAATCGAGTTAAAATAGTTAAAATAGTTAAAATAGTTAAAATGTTTTGATGTGAAATATGCTGTAGTTTCCAGTGAATGATTTTTATATTTTTCGTGACAGATACTCTAAGTGAGGTAGTATGGACGACATTAAAGAATGCTTAAAAGAAATTGTAGAAAAAATAAAGAGAGAAGAAAAAGTCTTAGCTATTCTTGGATATGGATCATATTTTACAGGTAAGTATAAAAATGGAAGTAGTGATATTGATTTGTTTATTGTACATGGAAGTGAAATTGATTTATTTAGAAAGAAGATAGTCTATCGTGAAGTAGAATTTGAACTTCGGTATATGGCAGAAAAATCTTTAGTAAAACTTTTATCTCATAAGCATGGACCAACAATAAAGCATATGTTGGATTCAGAGATTATTTTTGATAATAAAAATATAGCAAGAGAATTGAAACTAAAAACCTATTCTATAGTCGAGTCGCCTATTATAGAAACATTTTCTATAGAAAATAGAAGGAAAAGTGCATTGCTAATTGAAAGCCTATACCGGAAGGTATATCAAGTGAAAGATGACCTTGGATTTTTCGAATTTGCATGTTCTAAGTTTTTGCTCAATATTGCAGATTCTTATATCAGACTTCATCGTCATTGGGGGCTGCAAGGTTTTCGCAAAATGATTAGCCAGCTCAAAGATATTGATGAAAGTTTTGCTGAGCATTTCTCACTGGCAATGAGCCCTAATCCTATAGAAACAAGAATTAAGGAAATAAATTTTCTTTATAGAGAGGTTATTATGCTTCTTGGTGGTGAAACAAATTCTGATGAAAATTTTGTGAGTCAGGGCATTATGAACATACTGAATGTGGTTGATAACTAAATAATATTCCAAAATAGTGCTATATGTATTTTAATTCGGCTTTCTAATTGGGTAATGAACTAACTTGTTGCTGAATTCACGGTTATTTCATTTTTGTAAATTATATTAATATTATCCAGGAATTTAGCATGAAAATGGATGTGGCATTGAAGGATAACTTTGCGACAGGTTATATAAAATCCTTATTACTATACTCTTTAGTATTAAGTATCATTAGTTCTTTTACTGCATTTTTCATGCAGTATCTGATTGACGCGGTTATACCATCAGGTGACTTGCGTTTTTTATTTATCTTTATGATATCTTATCTATTATATGAATCATTCAATATGATACTAACTTATTTGACTGCTCGCTTTAGAGCATCGCTGGAAAAATATTTGGACTATTATTATTTAGATAAATATTTACTTGCTTTGATTACTACAAGATTATCTATATTGAATGATTATAATAAAGGTGGATTGATTCAAAGGATTTATGATGCTCAAAATATTAAAAAGTATTATTTGACTCTGCTAATAGATATTGTTGTTAAGCTTATTACGATTTTAATATTATCAATCATAGTGCTATATGTTAGTCCTCTAGTTGTCAGCTTTTTGATCTTAGGAATGATTATGCTAGTGGTTGTCTATTTTTTGTCTGTCAAGAAAATGATTCTTTTAGAGGAGCAGCGTTTTAAAATCAAATCAAATTTTCTTTCAATTATGGATGATATTATTGGAGGAAGGGAAACGATACGAGGCAATAATTATCGAAACAGGATTCTGAATAGATGTGTTGACAGGATGAATGATTTTTTGAATAGGGAGAAAAATGTTGCATTACTTGTTGCTGGTGTGAAAAGTAAAACGCTAACAGTTAACACAATCATTGGTACTGTTATTAGATGTGTCATGGTTATTAGCATTATTAGATATAGTAGTTTTTCACTAGGTATAATGTTGACATTAATTGCTTTTACAGAAATGTCTCTAAAACATACAATGCAGATTTTAGTTTCTTTTATGGAGTTGAAAAGATCAAGCATTACTCTTGAAAGGTATAAAGAATTCATGGGGAATAATGTTGTAGATGAGAGTTTATTGAATACTGAATTAAATGATAATATTGTTAGTGTAGACGAAATTACAGTGAGGAATCTTCATATTGGTACTAATGGAAATATCGTCTGTAAAATTCCGGATCTTACCTTTCAAAGTAATAAGATATATAAAATAATAGGACAGAATGGTATTGGTAAGACAACTTTATGTAAGACTTTGATTGGTTTGATTCCACCTGTAAATGGATCTGTGAATTTTTATGTTTCTGATAAAATTATTAAGCCTGAAATTCATATAAATCAATGCGCTGCATACTTCCCACAAGATATACTCTTTACTACAAGTATTATTGAAAATATTACATTAGGAAGAGACGTTGATAGGAATAAAGTTGAGAGTATGCTTAAAAAATTAAATTTATGGCAGACAATAGATAGCTTGCCTGAAAAACTAGATACCGTTATTAGTGATAAAGTTAACCCTTTTTCTGAAGGACAAAGACAAGTATTACTCTTTTTACGAGGTTATCTGTCAGATAAATCGGTATTGATATTTGATGAAATATTTAGAGGAATTGATAATGAAAATGCTAAAGTCGTAAGTAAATTAATTTCAGAAAAAGAAGGTTGTATTATATTCTATGTCGCTCATGATTTTACTATCGATTGTGAAAATCATGAAGTGTTAGAGCTGAAAAGTGAAAAGGACTATGATTTATTCAAACTAGAGGCTTTTAATGAATAAATTAAACTCTAATAATGAAATTAAGTCAGAACTGCATAAAGAATATAAATTAATTATAAGTATAACGGTTTTTTTGCTGATTATATGTTTTGCTTTATCTTTTGTTGTGACTATAAAGAGGCGAGTTGTTTTAGAAAATGCTTTTATTAAAACTGCACCAGAACCTGTATTATTTTATGCAGAAAAGGATATAGACATTAAAAATTATAATGTTCGTGATGGTGATGTGGTTAAAAAAGGAGATTCTATTTATAATGCGATTAATCCAGATTTAGAGGAGGCTGAATCTATTTTATTACAAAATATAAAGCGAGATAATACAAAAATTAATGCGATGGAAAAGTATATAGATAATGTCTATGAACGGATGAAGATTGAAAAAAATTATGAATATTTTAAGTTTAATAAAAATGAAAGTGAATTAAAAAATATAGACTCTATTTTGAAAGACCATAGAGATGACTATGATTTTTTTAGTCAAAGCTACAGAGAACAGATGAATTTTGTAGATAAATTGTTAAATCAAAATAATAATTATTTATCTAAGAAAGATATTATTAAATATAAAATGGAATTGTTCTCATCACGTCGTGGCTTGATTAATCTTGAATCTGATATATTAGACTTAGAGAAAAGAAAGTACAGTTTAGATGATGAGCAGAGTAGATACATAATTGGAGCAACCAAATATAAAGAGTTAGATATGGAGCTTAACCAGTTAAGAGGCGAACTCTCCGTTCTTGTCTCAGAATTGAATGTAAAAAACACAGGGATGGAGAATATAAAGAATGGTAAGTTGAGAATAGAAGGAATTGCAAAAGCTGATGGTAAGGTTGAGTTTAATAATATTAATGGCATCAGGCCTAAGCAGGTAAAAAAAGGCGAGTTAGTTTTTACTATATATCCTGATGGTAATCACTTTATAGCAAAAGGAGTTGTTAGTGAAAAATATATTAGAAAGATTAAAATTGGACAGAGCGTAGAATTAAAAATGGATGCTTATGATTATCTCAAGTATGGGGCAATAAAAGGGAAGGTTGAGGCTATATTTGGCGTAAAAAACGGTACGGCTGAAATTGTGATTAATATTGTTGATAAAAGGGATTTTGATTTAGAGTTTGGTAATTCAATCAAGGCATTCATCATCTTGGATGAAGTTAATCTGTATGAATATATATATGAAATAGTGTTTCCATATGTTGCTTAATGGTCTTATTACTTAATGTGGTATTGTTGAAAAAGTTATTTTTTACAGGTGTTTTAGTGTTAGTATGAATATACCCAATAGATTTCAAGATGCATCGCGACGGCAAGGGAGCGAATCACTGGGAGCATAGAAAACTATATGACCGGGGTGAGAGAGTGCAGCCAACAAAGAGGCAACGTGAAAGATGACGGATATAAATCTTAGATTCGACTCATAAGCTACCGTCTTGATGGGCAACAATACGATAAAGATTACGTCAGTGTCAGACCGTATTAATCACTGATACAGACAAACATTAACTCTTAACAAAAGGGTGAATGCAGAAAGGTTGCTTTGGCAGCCAGCGTGATGACAACGACAGGTAAGACCGGGACTCACCAAACCTGAATGTTATTCTGAGCTTAAAGCTCGTTGGAGAAATAAGGCGTGAGTCAGCGGATTATATAGGAGCTCGCAGCTTTAAAAGGCTGCAAAAAAGCCGGATTTAAAGCTGCAACCTATCTGTCAGAGTCAAAACGATGGAGGTCCTTGCAAGCGGGACGTTCATATAAATAACATGTCACTGACCACCATTATTAAAGATACCCCAATATGGGTTTGGATTCTTTTTGTTTTTCTCATCAGGCGCGGGATCAGTGCCTTGTATGATCGTGAAATGCGAATTGAGCGCCTTTTCTTACTACCAATAGTATTCCTGGTCTGGGGAATATATAGCGTCATTTATGAAACCACATTCTCAGATTTAGCCTTGATAACGATGATAGCGGGTTTATTCGTCGGGATTGTAATAGGATGGGGCCTGTGGCGTTCTCAACCAAGATTACGTGAAAAAGCAGGCAGTGATTTAATCATCCGTCCTGGTACTTGGTTAACTCTGACGCTGATTGTTATCACATTTATCGTTAAGTTTATTATTATGGCCATGTTAAGTATTTACCCTGCGTTGTTGCATTCGTTACACTTCAATCTGTTTTTTGGCTTTAGCAATGGTGTGCTTGACGGTATTTTCTGGGGCGGAACGTTAAATCTTTTTATTCCTTGGTACAGAAACAGGACCAAGAGCGTCTACAAATAGCGTTTATGAAACCAAATAGTGTGATTGCAAAAACTCGGGATGGCAAAATGCCCGATGAGTTATTTAAAGAAATAAAGAAGCGTTTGCTTGGAGCCTATTTACTCACAGAAGAATCTTACTATGTGAAACTGCATATTATAATTAACGGGCCAATTGGCCCGTTTAAAGATTTACGTATCGCTACTGGTTGGGGCTTCCGGTTTTGGATTACCAGAAGGTTTACGACGCTTACCGATATTTTTGCTATCTCGATGACGTATTTTGACTTTTTTCTTTGATTCTTCCGCTTTCTTTTTCTCTTTGCGTTTAGCCAATACTTTTTTCGATGGCTTATTGTGGGCTTTGTCACTTGGTGCTTTGGTTGTTGGGCGAAGTTCATCAACAACTCGTGACGTTAGTGGTTCATTCAGATAGCGACTGATTTTGCCTAATAAAGGATGATCATGCGCTTCCACTAAGGTAATTGCAGTACCTTTGCGACCTGCACGAGCTGTTCGGCCGATACGGTGTAGATAAACATCGGCGGTGCGCGGTAAATCAAAATTGAAAACATGGCTGATGTCATCAATATCCAATCCACGGGCAGCAACATCCGTTGCAACCAGAACAGTGATACTGCCATCATTCAGGCACTTAACTGCTTCCGTCCTTTTAGCCTGTACCATTTCCCCTTCAAGGAACCGGGCTTTAATGCCAGCTCGATGCAATTCATCCGCAAGTTCGTGTACACGTTCACGTTTGCGAACAAAAATAATGGATTTAGTGACATCGGGTTGTTTTAGTAAATGGCAAAGCAGGGCTGTTTTGTGTGCCGAATTATCGGCACGGTAGTAAAATTGCTGGATTTTTTTGCGCTCACGACGTGACGGTTCTGCATCAATCTCAACCGGGTCTTCCAGTAAACGTTCAGCAAAATCACGAATGGCTTCCCCTTCCAGAGTCGCAGAGAACAGCATGGTCTGTTTGCGCCAACGGGTTTCACCCGCGATGGTTTCAATATCGTTGGCAAAACCCATATCCAGCATACGATCGGCTTCATCAAGGATCAGTGTTTCAACGGCCCGGCAATCAAAGTTTTCTTCCTTGATATATTGCAGCAAACGGCCTGTAGTGGCGACGACAATATCTTGATTCTCGCTGAAAATTTCTGCGTGATTCATATAGGCTACGCCGCCAGTAATGGTAGCGATATCCAAATGGGTATGTGCAGCGAATTCTTTTGCCTGATCTGCCACTTGCATGGCTAGCTCACGGGTGGGCGTCAGAATCAGAATGCGTGGTGGTCCAGATTTCTTGCGTGGAAAATCCAATAAATGTTGCATGGCGGGTAACAGGTAAGCGGCGGTTTTACCGGTACCGGTAGGCGCTGATCCTAGTACATCACGCCCGTCCATTGCCGCCGGAATAGCCGCCGCCTGAATTGCTGTTGGGCGGGAGTAACCTTTATCATTCAGGGCGTCAAGCAGGCGTTCATCAAGCTCAAGTTCAGAAAAGTTTGTTGCAGTCATCATATACCTCTGTTTAGGCCGCCGATTATAAACAGGTTGGGCGTATTGTTCATCTAATATTAAAGCGGTCAATTAAGGTAGATAGCTTTTACCGAAACATAATAACCCTTATCCTATAGCGAAATTTTTTTGTGCTAAATAGATACAGGTTATTAATTTGAAACAGAAACGCCCTTTACGCCGGGATGGATTTACTTTCAAGCAATTTTTTGTTGGTCATGAGCGGTGTGCGATGAAAGTCGGGACTGATGGCGTTTTATTGGGAGCATGGGCTCCGGTGAATGGCAAAAAAGCGATTTTAGATATTGGTTGTGGCAGCGGGCTCATTGCGTTGATGCTAGCACAGCGTACGGATGAAAAAACCAAAATTGATGCAGTGGAACTGGATACAGAGGCCGCGTCGCAGGCACAAGATAATGCAGAGCAATCTCCGTGGCAGAGAAAAATAGATGTTTATCAGCAGGATATTGGTGATTTCGCTGAACAGTATTCGCAATGTTATGACTTGATTGTCAGTAATCCCCCCTATTTTGAACCGGCGGTTGCTTGTCGAAATGAGGCAAGGGAGCAGGCTCGTTATACGGGGTCGCTGACTCACCAGCAGTTATTACAATACGCCGAGACGTTAATTACAGCGGATGGTCTGTTTTGTGTGGTATTGCCATATGCCATTGGTGAGGAATTTGAAACAATGGCATGTCGTCTGGGCTGGTTTTCCCATCATCGGGTCAATATCCGCGATAGGCAAGGCAAGCCATTGCATCGGATGTTATTGGCATTTTCCCGTAAGGAAAAAACCGGCTTAATCAGTGAATTGACTATTCGTCAGCCAGACGGTGCATATACGCAAGAATTTCAGCAATTGGTGACGGATTTCTATCTCTATTATTGAATCATTTATTGAATTATTGAAAGAACCACGCCGGAGCGTGGTTATATAGAAGTTTTGCCAGCAAAAATCAGGGTGTCAGAATCGTTGGTTTTGATTCTGGTAGTAAATCGGGATAATCCAGTGTGAAGTGCAAACCTCGGCTCTCTTTTCTTTCTAGCGCACAACGTACAATTAATTCAGCGATTTGCACCAGATTTCGTAATTCCAGCAGATTGTTAGAAATCCTGAAATTGGAGTAATAATCGTGAATTTCCTGTTGCAGCATATTAATACGGCGCAGTGCCCGCTCTAAGCGTTTGGTTGTACGCACAATGCCGACGTAATCCCACATAAATAGACGTAATTCGTGCCAGTTGTGCTGAATGACGACCTGTTCATCTGAATTGTCAACACGGCTCTCATCCCAGAAAGGGAGTGGCGGTACTTCTTCTATTTTTTCGATCTGTTGTTGGATATCCTCCGCAGCAGACCAGCCATACACCAGACACTCCAGCAGAGAATTAGATGCCATACGGTTTGCACCGTGCAGACCCGTATAGCTGACTTCACCGATAGCATATAAGTTGTTGAGGTCAGTATGTCCCTGATGATCGACAATAATACCACCGCAGGTGTAATGCGCGGCAGGAACGATGGGAATCGGCTCTTTTGTTAGATCAAAGCCCAGTGTCAGCAATTTTTCATAAATCATTGGAAAATGCTGGGTAATGAAATCCGCTGGTTTATGGCTGATATCCAGAAACAAGCAGTCAGCACCAAGACGTTTCATTTCATGGTCAATTGCTCGTGCTACGATATCGCGAGGAGCTAGTTCAGCGCGTTCATCAAAATCGGGCATAAAGCGGCTGCCGTCTGGTCGTTTCAGATATGCGCCTTCACCTCGCAGGGCTTCTGTCAACAGGAAAGTACGCGCCTGTGGATGGAACAGGCAGGTCGGGTGAAACTGGTTAAATTCCAGATTGGCGATACGGCAGCCTGCGCGCCATGCCATTGCAATGCCATCACCGGATGAGATATCGGGATTTGTCGTATATTGATAGACTTTAGCGGCACCGCCTGTTGCCAGTACAACAACCTTAGCGCGATAAGTTTCCACCTGTTCTTGCTGACGGTTCCAGATATAAGCGCCGACGACTCGGTTATCACCGTCTAACCGGGCTTTATTTGACGTAATTAAATCCACTGCGTTGCAGCGCTCTCTCACTGTGATATTTGGATGAGACATCGCTTTATCAACCAGGGTCGTTTCTACTTCTTTGCCGGTTGTATCAGCATGATGCAGAATACGACGATGGCTGTGACCGCCTTCACGGGTCAGATGATATTGTTTTTCTCCATCTTCGCTGGTTTCTGTATCAAACATAACACCTTGATCAACCAACCATTGTACGCAATGACGGGCATTACTGGTGATAAACTCAACAGCACTTTTATCGCAAAGCCCGGCGCCGGCAATAAGGGTATCTTCAACATGAGATGCGATACTGTCCGTTTTATCAAATACAGCGGCGATACCACCCTGAGCGTAATAGGATGCACCTTCACTAAGAATACTCTTGCTTAGCACGGTGACTTTATGTTGTGAAGCTAGCCGTAAAGCCAGAGATAGGCCGGCGACACCGCTGCCTATAATAAGTATATCGCTGTAATGTTGAGAGAATAATGATTGCATAATTGATGATGTATGAATGAAGATGGATAAAAATCATGTTAGCCTATCAGATATGATAAAGGCTATGGTTGCAACAAAATGATGACAAAAATTGAATTTCACAGAATTTTATTACTCAAAGCCATGCTTGCTCGGAAATAGGACATCATGGTCGGTTCAGTAAATATCAATGTGGAGCTTTGCTTCGGGAGATTTAACCTCGGATGAGCGAGCAGTTAACGGATCAAATGCTGGTCGAACGAGTGCAGAAAGGTGACCAACAGGCGTTTAACCTACTGGTAGTCAGATATCAGCATAAAGTGGCGAGCCTTGTATCCCGCTATATTCCGCAGGGTGATGTGCCTGACGTTGCTCAGGAGGCATTTATTAAAGCCTATCGGGCATTGGCTTCGTTTCGTGGCGATAGTGCTTTTTATACTTGGTTGTATCGTATTGCAGTAAACACTGCGAAGAATTATTTGGTTTCTCAAGGGCGCCGTCCGCCGTCCAGTGATTTAGATGCCAGTGACGCAGAAAATTATGAAACTTCGAATGCACTAAAAGAAATTTCGAACCCTGAGAATTTAATGTTGTCAGAAGAATTAAGGCGGGTGGTTTTCCGAACCATTGAATCTCTTCCTGAAGAGTTGCGAATGGCAATAACGCTAAGGGAATTAGATGGGTTAAGCTATGAGGAAATAGCGGCCATTATGGATTGTCCGGTAGGTACGGTTCGTTCCCGTATCTTCCGTGCAAGGGAAGCCATTGATGATAAAATTCAACCACTGATTTGAAATTAAAAATAGTGGAACAATACTGAAGGGTACTTTGGCATGCAAAGAGAAAAACTTTCCGCACTGATGGATGGCGAAACTCTTGATAGTGAAGTCGTTAGTATTTTGTCTAAAGATTCTGTTATGCAGAAACACTGGGAAAATTACCACTTGATCCGTGATACATTGCGTGGTGATGTGACGGAAGTATTGCATATGGATATTGCTAGCCGGGTTGCATTGGCACTTGAAAAAGAGCCAGTTCATTCTAACCTTGGGGATATTTCTGAATCTCAGCCTCAACCAGAAACTTGGCAAAAAATGCCATTCTGGCAAAAGCTTCGCCCTTGGATGAATCAAATGACTCAAGTGGCGGTTGCAGCCTGTGTTTCGCTGGCCGTATTGGTAGGTGTACAACAGTACAACAGTCATAGTGCAGAGGATTTTGAGTATCAATCTGATACGCCGGCATTTAACACCTTGCCAATGATGGGATCGGCTTCTCCGGTGAGTTTGGGAGTGCCTTCCGGTAATGATGTATTTGGCAATGATCAACGCCTTCAAATGCAGGAGCGTAATAAACGCATTAATATCATGCTGCAACAATATGAGCTCGATCGCCGTGTACATTTTAAGCAAAATGATGAACGGGGAATTTCACCACAGGTTGTTATTCCGGTTCCCGGAACGCAATCTTTAGGAACACAATAGCAGTAATGAAACATATTTGGTTCTCCGTCTGTTTGCTGGCGGGCAGCCTGTTTGCTCCTTTACCAGCCTCGGCGCAGCTCGGCAGTGCTGAGGTTTTGTTGCAGGAGATGGGTAATGCCACTCGGTCTCTAACTTACGAGCTTGCTTTTATTAATCTCAACCAGCAGGCTATTGTCTCAGTTCGTTATCGCCACGCTATTATCAATGGTATTCCAATTGCTCAGATTATGCAGATGGATGGTTCTCGTAGGGAAGTTGTCCAGCGCGGTAATGAGATCAGTTATTTTGAACCGGGATTGGATGCTTTCAGTCTTAGCGGTAATCATATTATTGATTATTTACCGGCCGTCATTTTTGCTGACTTCAATCAGTTGAAAAAATATTACAATTTCATTGATGTTGGCCGTACCCATATCGGTGATAGGCCTTGTAGGGTTGTACGCATCACCTCTAAAGATGAAGTGCGTTATAATTATATTTTACTGATCGATGAAGAAACTCATTTACCATTACGTATTGACTTACTTGGTCGTGATAGTGAGGCACTTGAGCAATTTAGGGTTGTTTCTTCCACCATCGATGGGGATATCAATGATGCAATGAGTGCGATTACTCGCTTAAACATGCCGCCAATGCTGGTTATTCCACCATCAGAGAAGGTCGTATTTAATTGGAAGGTGGGTAAATTGCCGACCGGTTTCGTTGAGGTTTCGCGTAGCCGTCGTAAATTGTTAAATAGCGGCACGCTTGAATCTATTATGTTCAGTGATGGTTTATTTAGCTTTTCCGTGAATGTGACTAATACGGATAAAACCGGTAAGTTGGAATATCCTCTCCGTCGTGGGGCCCGAACGATTTATAGTGCAATACGTGGTGCAAATGAGGTGACAATTATTGGTGAATTACCATTGGCAACTGCCAAGCGTATTGCTGCTGGTGTCGCATTTATAGGAGCTGACTGATGGTTAAAGAGTGGGCAACAGTAATTCACTGGCAACAGGGGCGGGCATTATTACGTTATGGTTCCTCCTCTGGTTGTGGCAGTTGTCAGGCGCGAGCAACGTGTGGTTCTTATTTACTCAATAAATTAGGGTCTGATGGCATACATCAGCTTGAACTTGAGATTTTACAACCGCTGCAACCGGGGCAAAAAGTGGAAGTTGGGATCCCTGAAGGGAGCTTGCTGCGTTCGGCGTTGCTAGTTTATCTGACTCCGCTTATTGGGCTATTCCTTGGCGGTGCACTTTTTCAGTTATGGGTGACCAATCAATTGTGGGTGTTTTTTGGCGGTGTTTTAGGCGGCGCGTTAGGATTCTTCTTTGCCCGCAGAATCGCCACTTACTGGGATAATCGGCAGGAATATCAACCTGTCGTTTTGCAAATCGGCTTGCCTCCTGATGCCATTCACATTCAGCATCGGGAATAGATCTATTTTAATCATCTAAAACATTTAATTTACTAACCCATACTTAAAGCCACAGGCATGACTAGGTTTTCGTAGATTTGGCATGTAGAATACAGCCTTTCAGGCCGGTGGCCGACCTAATAAACCGTCGCTTTATGTCCCTCTGTGTGTCCATTAGGCGAATGATTCAGAAATATCAAGGCAGAAAAATATTTATAATGAAGCAAATACGAAATTTCTCCATTATTGCTCACATTGACCACGGTAAGTCGACGTTATCTGACCGTATTATTCAAATTTGTGGTGGCTTAACAGATCGTGAGATGGCAGAGCAAGTGCTGGATTCTATGGATCTGGAGCGTGAGCGTGGTATCACCATTAAGGCCCAAAGTGTTACCTTGGATTACAAGGCGAATGATGGGCAACTCTATCAATTAAACTTTATCGATACGCCGGGGCACGTTGATTTCTCATATGAAGTTTCCCGTTCACTAGCGGCCTGCGAAGGGGCATTGCTGGTGGTTGATGCGGGACAGGGAGTGGAAGCCCAGACGCTGGCTAACTGTTATACCGCGTTGGATATGAATCTGGAAGTTGTTCCTGTTCTGAATAAAATCGACTTGCCGGCGGCAGAGCCTGAGCGTGTAGCGGAAGAGATCGAAGATATCGTCGGTATTGATGCGACTGATGCAGTGCGCTGTTCAGCCAAAACGGGTGTCGGTGTACAAGACGTCATTGAGCGCTTGGTTAAAGAGATTTCAGCACCAGAAGGCGATCCTGATGCACCATTACAGGCGCTTATCATCGATTCATGGTTTGATAATTACCTTGGTGTTGTCTCCCTAGTGCGGATTAAAAACGGCACTTTGCGTAAGGGTGATAAAATCAAGGTGATGAGTAGCGGGCAGGTATATAACGCCGATCGTCTTGGTATTTTCACCCCTAAGCGTGTTGATCGTGATGTATTGGATTGTGGCGAAGTGGGCTGGTTAGTTTGTGCAATTAAAGACATTCTTGGCGCGCCTGTCGGGGATACTTTGACATTGTCCCGTCAACCTGCGGAAAAACCACTTCCGGGCTTTAAAAAAGTGAAGCCACAGGTTTATGCAGGGCTGTTCCCTGTCAGTTCTGATGACTATGAAGCATTCCGTGACGCATTAGGTAAATTGAGTCTGAATGACGCTTCACTATTTTATGAGCCAGAAAGTTCTTCTGCATTGGGTTTTGGTTTCCGTTGCGGTTTCCTTGGTCTGTTGCATATGGAGATTATTCAAGAGCGTCTGGAGCGTGAATATGATCTCGACCTTATTACAACGGCCCCAACGGTTGTGTATGAAGTGGAGACAACTAGCCACGATACTCTCTATGTGGATAGCCCATCTAAACTACCGCCGCTGAATAATATTGAAGAGTTACGTGAACCCATTGCTGAGTGCCATATGCTGTTACCTCAGGAGTATTTGGGGAACGTCATTACCTTATGTGTTGAAAAGCGCGGGGTGCAAACTAACATGGTTTACCACGGTAAACAGGTTGCACTGACTTACGAAATACCGATGGCGGAAGTGGTTTTGGACTTCTTCGATCGATTGAAATCCACCTCTCGCGGTTATGCTTCGCTGGATTATAATTTCACTCGTTTCCAGTCATCTGATATGGTTCGTGTGGATGTATTGATTAATGCTGAACGAGTTGATGCATTGGCATTGATTACTCACCGTGGCAATGCACAGTACCGTGGCCGGGAACTGGTGGAGAAGATGAAAGAACTTATTCCTCGTCAGCAGTTCGATATCGCAATTCAGGCTGCGATTGGTAATCATATTATTGCTCGCTCAACAGTGAAGCAATTGCGTAAAAACGTCTTGGCGAAGTGTTATGGTGGTGACGTCAGCCGTAAGAAAAAGCTATTGCAGAAACAGAAAGAGGGTAAGAAACGCATGAAACAAGTGGGTAACGTTGAGTTACCACAGGAAGCTTTCTTAGCCATTCTTCATGTTGGTAAAGACAATTAATAAGCTTGTAAGGAGTCTAAATGGCTAACACTTTTGCCCTGATCCTAACGTTGGCAACGTTAGTCACCGGCATTATTTGGTGTATTGATCGTTTCAAATGGGCACCAGAACGCAAGAAAAAACTTGCCAGATTGCAGGAGCTGACTGAAGGTACAATGGATCAGGGGCATCTGGCTGAGACTATTAACAAGCCAACATGGGTGGATAGCTGTTCATCTATTTTTCCTGTGTTAGCCGTGGTTCTGATCCTGCGCTCTTTTGTTTATGAGCCTTTTCAGATCCCATCGGGTTCCATGATGCCAACTTTATTGATTGGTGATTTCATTCTGGTAGAGAAATATTCATACGGATTGAAAGATCCCATCACTCAAACAACATTGATTAAGACTGGCGAACCAAAGCGTGGTGATGTTGCTGTATTTAAATACCCGTTGGATCCCAGTTTTGACTATATCAAACGGGTGGTTGGTTTACCGGGTGATAAAATTATTTATGATCCGGCAAAGAAAGAATTGCGTATTTTTTCTAATTGCAGCAAAACAGGGAATTGTCAGGGAGAATTACCGGTTTCTTACGGTTCACTATTCCCAAGTGAGTGGACAATGCAGCAATATGGTGTCGATTCCAAGGGTGAAAGTTTGAGAAAGGTAGGTGTTTTCCAAATCCCCGTTGAAGAAACGTTGCCGCCTTACAGTATGCGGCAGGGTGAACGAATTGAGAATTTGGACGCAGTGACCCATCATATTTTGGAGATTCCCGGTGTACTATCGGTACCTAATTTCCGTCAGCCTGGCTTGCCAGAGGGAATGTGGATTGTGCCTGAAGGTCACTATTTTATGATGGGGGATAACCGTGATAATAGCGCTGATAGCCGTGCATGGGGCTTTGTCCCTGAGAAAAATCTGGTGGGTCGCGCTTCAGCTATCTGGATGAGTTTTGAAAAACAGGAAGGGGAATGGCCTACCGGAGTTCGCTTCAGCCGTATTGGTGGAATTAATTAATATTTTTATATTAGCGAAGCATTAATTTTACTCGCAGTGTAGAATGTCCTTTCAAACTTAAACTGGCTCCTAATAAGGAGCCAGTGCAAACGCAACAGTTTTGTCGGGGGTTCCTGTAACAGGTCTGTTGCGTGTGCGTTTTTATTTGACGAATTCTGACCGATATTGGTAGCACATGAATCCCATCGTAATTAACAGATTGCAGCGTAAGCTGGGCTACACTTTTGATCAGCATGATCTGCTGATACAAGCGTTAACTCATCGTAGTGCCAGTAGTAAACATAATGAGCGGCTGGAATTTCTTGGTGACTCAATCCTGAGTTTTGTTATTGCCAATGCGTTGTATCATCGTTTTCCTCGTGTTGATGAGGGGGATATGAGCCGCATGCGTGCCACACTGGTGCGTGGTAATACGCTGGCTGAATTGGCAAGGGAATTTGAATTAGGTGAATGCCTTCGTTTGGGGCCGGGAGAATTGAAAAGTGGCGGTTACCGTCGTGAATCAATACTGGCTGATACCGTTGAAGCGCTGATTGGTGCCATCTTCCTTGATAGCGATATTCAGTCTATTGAAAGAATTATTCTGAGCTGGTACGAAACCCGCCTGAATGAAATCAGCCCTGGCGACAAACAGAAAGATCCGAAAACCCGTTTACAGGAATATTTGCAAGGGCATCATCTGCCTCTGCCATCATATCTGGTTGTTATGGTTCGTGGTGAAGCTCACGATCAAGAATTTACTATTCACTGTCAAGTGAGCGGTATTGAACAGCCGGTTAAAGGAACAGGCTCCAGCCGTCGCAAAGCGGAACAGGCAGCGGCTGAGCAAGCATTAAAACAACTGGAGCTTGAATGAGCGAACAAGAAACCTATTGCGGATTTGTTGCAATAGTTGGACGGCCTAATGTGGGGAAATCCACGTTGCTGAATCAGCTTTTAGGTCAAAAAATATCTATTACTTCCCGCAAACCGCAGACGACTCGTCACCGTATTATGGGTATCCATACAGAAGGTGCGTATCAGATTATCTATGTGGATACGCCAGGGTTACATATTGAAGAAAAACGGGCGATTAACCGGCTGATGAACCGGGCAGCCAGCAGTTCTATCGGTGATGTGGAGTTGGTTATTTTTGTTGTCGAAGGGACTCATTGGACCCCAGATGATGAGATGGTACTGAACAAATTGCGTAATCTGCGTTGTCCGGTTTTACTGGCTATCAATAAAGTGGATAACGTGACCGATAAAACCAGCTTATTGCCACATATTGGTTTTCTCAGTAAACAGATGAGTTTTCTTGATGTTGTCCCAATGAGCGCTGAAAAAGGCATGAATGTTGATACGATTGCCAAAATTGTGCGCGGATATATACCGAAAGCGACTCACCATTTCCCGGAAGATTATATTACTGACCGTTCTCAGCGGTTTATGGCTTCTGAAATCATCCGAGAAAAGCTTATGCGTTTTCTTGGTGATGAATTGCCATATTCTGTCACGGTTGAAATTGAGCAGTTCGTGGCGAATGAGCGCGGTGGTTACAATATCCACGGTTTGATTCTGGTTGAGCGTGAAGGCCAGAAGAAAATGGTTATTGGTAATAAAGGCAGTAAAATCAAGACCATTGGCATTGAAGCCCGTCAGGATATGGAAAGGCTGTTTGATGTAAAAATCCACTTAGAACTGTGGGTTAAAGTTAAAGCGGGTTGGGCTGATGATGAGCGAGCGTTACGTAGCTTGGGTTACGTCGATGATTTGAAATAAGGCATCCTCTGTGGACGGTTGGCAACGTGTTTTTGTTCTTCATGGGCGTCCTTACAGTGAAACGAGTCTGTTATTGGATCTGTTCACTGAAAATGAAGGGCGGATTAGCGTGTTGGCAAAAGGTGCGCGTAGCCGTCGTTCCAATTTGAAAGGCTGCTTGCAGCCCTTTACCCCATTGCTGGTTCGTTGGAGTGGGCGAGGGGCAATTAAAACGCTGCGTGATGCAGATCCTATCTCTCTGGCCCTTCCCCTTACTGGCAGTGTGCTGTACAGCGGTTTATATATCAATGAATTGTTGTCAAGAGTGCTTGAACAGGGAACGGCTTATCCCGCCTTATTCTTTGATTATCTCCAATGCTTGCAGATTCTTGCTGCCAGTGAATATACACCGGAATATGCATTGCGTCGGTTTGAACTCGCATTGCTGGCAAATCTTGGTTATGGCGTTGATTATCTGCATTGTGCGGGAAGTGGTGAACCTATCGCTGACACGATGACCTACCGTTATAGAGAAGAAAAAGGATTTATCGCTAGCTTGGTTGTTGATCATTACAGTTTTACCGGGCGCGAATTAAAATCACTGGCAACTCGTGAATTCCCTGATTCTACGACATTGAAGGCAGCAAAGCGTTTCACGCGTATTGCATTAAAACCTTATTTAGGTGGCAAGTCTTTGAAAAGTCGTGAATTATTTCGGCAGTTTGTACGTCATAAGCCTGAAAAGAAATAAAATTAATGAATTTGTTTTTCTTCAAGATGGAAAGTATAAACTTGTCACATTCTAATATGACTATACCCTATGGATTTCAAGATGCATCGCGGCGGCAAGGGAGCGAATCCCCGGGAGCATAGCAAACGATGTGACCGGGGTGAGAGAGTGCAGCCAACAAAGAGGCAACTTGAAAGATAACGGGTATATGACTACAGGAGATAAATATGGTTGAAGTATTATTAGGCATTAATATCGATCACATTGCGACAGTGCGCAATGCCCGTGGTACCCATTATCCTGATCCGGTTCAAGCGGCTTTTGTTGCGGAACAGGCGGGAGCCGATGGTATTACTATTCATTTACGAGAAGATCGCCGTCATATTACCGATCGGGATGTTGAACTGTTGAAAGAAACTATTCAGACTCGGATGAACCTTGAAATGGCCGTGACTGATGAAATGGTGGATATTGCCTGTCGTATTAAACCTGAATTTTGCTGTTTGGTGCCTGAAAAGCGGCAGGAAGTGACAACAGAAGGGGGCTTAGATGTTATTGGTCAGAAAGATAAGGTTGCTGCGGCGGTTAAGCGTCTATCTGATGCGGGTATTCTTGTCTCGTTATTTATTGATGCGAAACATCAACAAATTGATGCGGCTAGTGAAGTTGGCGCACCTTTCATTGAGATTCATACGGGTGCTTATGCTGATGCAGAAAATGAAGTAGAACAGGAAAAAGAGTTTCATCGTATTAAAGCCGCCGTGACTTATGCTGCGAGTAAAGGTCTAACGGTTAATGCGGGTCATGGGCTGACATATCACAATGTACAACGTATTGCTGCTCTGCCGGAAATTTATGAGTTGAATATTGGGCATGCCATTATTGGACGGGCGGTATTCAGTGGCTTAACTGCTGCTGTGGCAGATATGAAAACCCAAATGCGGAAAGCTCGCCGTTAATGGCTATTATTGGGTTAGGTACAGATATTGTTGAAATTGCCCGTATTGAAGGGGTTGTCGAGCGCTCTGGTGAGCGCTTGGCAAAACGCATTCTCAGTGAATTAGAATGGGAACAATATCAGCAACATGAAAAACCGGTTCGTTTTTTGGCTAAGCGTTTTGCGGTAAAAGAAGCCGCAGCAAAGGCATTAGGAACGGGCATTCGTAATGGGCTGGCATTTAACCAGTTTGAAGTGGTCAATGATGCACTGGGAAAACCGATGTTGCGGCTCTATGGTGCGGCGGCAGCGTTGGCTCAGCAATTAGGGGCGACCTCTTTGCATGTGACATTGGCTGATGAGCGCCGCTATGCCTGTGCGACCGTTATTCTGGAAAGTTAATTTCAGATTTTGTCGGCATGATGTAATAGCACAAATTTATCCCACAATTGTTCTTCTGTTTCCTGACGGTTTGGATCGGTAATAATCGTATTGTTTATCGGACAGACTGATTGACAGGTTGGAATATCATAATGACCGATGCATTCGGTGCAACGGTCGGCATCAATCTCATAAATTTCATCTCCCATCGATATCGCCTGATTGGGACATTCGGGTTCACACATATCACAATTGATACAGCTTTTTTTAATTAATAACGACATTTCAATAGATTAACTTATTTTTCATTTTAAATCAGTGTGTTATTGATGGTTCTTATTTATTACTATTACACACTTCTTATATTTCTATACCCGTTATCCTTCAAGTTGCCTCTTTGTTGGCTGCACTCGCTCACCCCGGTCACATAGTTATCTAAGCTCCCGGGGATTCGTTCCCTTGCCGTCGCGATGCATCTTGAAATCCATAGGGTATATACAGCATAAATTACATTGAAAAACCAAGCCTGGCAACATAAAACCATAATATATGAAATTTTTTCTGTCTTAGCTGTATTATTCGGTTAGCTATATAAGGAATTTCAATAACGTGCAAGGTCACCAATATTGCATGGGCTAGCAAGTCGTGGGTGATAATAGTTCGAATTATAATAGAATATTTACGGCTGTAGTATTAGCAATAATAAAATAATTAAGACCGGGCGCTATACTAATCCCGGTCTTTTTGTTAATTACGATAATGGCGGAATTGACCAATCAAATTCCGAAGTTTTATCAAGATAATTCTAAAGTCTGAGATAGATAACAACTATGAGTGTTGAAAGTTAGTTATCTGATACCCCTACTACGAATATGCGGACAGGCGGAAAGTTTGTATTGCGAGATTGCCAGTGTGATATTATTACTAGGTTTTCTTTATTGATTTTTAATATATCAGCTCCTTCACCATAGTTACCTCCACTGATATATCCTCCCATGCTGGAAAGTATAGCATGAGGTTCATAAGAGTATGCGATTGGGTATGTAATAGTGAATTTCCCCTCGTTAGCTAAATTTGGAGCCACTACATATACAGATTGGAATAAGAGATATTTTCTCTTTAATCCACTCAAAAATGGAATTTTAAAAGTCATGAAATTATTCCCTTGTGTAAACAAAGGAGTGCCTGCTAATACTAAGTCTAATAAACCGAGATTTTTCACAAACTCATTTTTGTTAGGAATATCTTTACCATTTTGGTTTTTGTCCAATCTGCCGTTAGCATTATCATTTATATCGGAAACAAGTTTCTGAGTTGCGGCCAGTGTATTACTATTGCCAATGATATCTGTGAGTTGAACAATACCTTTTTGTATTAATGAGGCATCAGGAATTTTTGTTGTGATTTTTTGTTCTAACGCTTTATTTAATTTTGCAGTTAGTTTGGTTATATTACCGTCATCCAAAACATCACTGTCAGATTCTGTCGCAATAAAATCGGCTACAACAGATGATATTGTGGAAGACTGACGTAATGCCTTATTTAATATATGGAGGGTAAGACCGTCTGGTGAAAACCCAGTCCGCAATTCTGGACTATTTTCATATAAATTTTGAGCTACCACATTAGCACCGTCTCTAATAGAAAACGCTTTAAAATCATTCTTTGGATTCATATCAATTTTCCTAAGGTTTAATAGTGGGTTTATATTAATATCTTAAATTGTTTTAAGTATAATTTACTGCCTCTTATAGTTTAAGGATAAAAAACAATAATTAAATGTTTTTATAAATTATGGTGTTAATGGTTTTTATATGCTTTGATCAATAAACAATTCGATACTATCTAAGTAATTAATACTTATTTTATAGAGGCTATCTTAAATGATTTTCCTATTAAAAGATTCATTGTGGGAAGTAGATTTCAATGACGTTCGTGGTTATTAATACGTATGGAGAATAGTTCGGATGATAACAGAATATTTATTGCTGTAGTGCTGGAAATAATACAATAACAAAATGATAAAGGCCGGGGTTTACCTTAGTTCCGGCCTTTTTATTAGTTACGATAATGGCGAAATTGGCCAGTCAATTTCCGGTGCTGTTGAAGTATCAACCCGGTTAAGCATCACTCGGTATTTTTTCCATTCTTTGAGTAATAGCATTTCTTCATCTGTTGCTATACCAAGTTCTACCGCATCGGAAAGCGGGGTTATTTTCTCATTTGCCAGAGATATAAATTGCGCTTTTTGGCTTTCCGCTATGGATATCAATTCCTCTTTTTTTGGTGGTGGAATATCTTCCCAACAAGGAAGACCCTCTTTGCCAGAGGAAAGTATTTTCCCTGTAGGAGGTATTCCAGAGAACGTATTAAATATGTCATCAGTTACAGATATAGGGTCATTTGGCCATGATCCTGCTTCAATATAATTCTGTTGTAATAATAGTGGATAAAATGCTTTATTTAATGCGCTAAATACAAAGTTTTTGTTATTCATAATTCTTTGCCAATTTTAATTAAATAATCATAATGGTAAATTGATTATTTTTAATTAATATCCTATTGCCCTAAAAAATACTCCAACAGGAGAAGTATTATTAGTAGGACTTCTATAACATTGGAATTGACTCCGATTTAATATGCTTACTGAACATATTCCGGCGTCTTGGGGGTTATAACCACCATGAGTTAATGTAATATTTAAACATGCGTTAGGAAAGGGTATTGGAAAATTATTTAAATACCCGGCCTCAAGAGAGCCGTGCCCGTTAGCCAGTACAAATCCCCATGTTTCAATTAAACCTGAAGGTAATTTTTGCCAACCAGCGCTAGCCAAGTTTGCGGTAAAATACGATATATCTGGAATTTGATTAACATCAGTGCCCACTTCTCGTTTTGCCGCTTCATTTAAACCCAAGTTTTTTACAAACTCATTTTTATTAGGAATATCTGCTCCGTTTTTTGCTTTTTCCAATGCGAAATCGTAAATTTGATTTGTAAATTTTTTTTCTAGCGCTCTATTTAATTGAGCTTTGATCTTGACGGTATCACCCTCATCGAGAACATCACTGTCAGATTCTGTCGCGATAAAATCAGCTACAACAGAGGATATTGTGGATGACTGACGTAACGCTTTATTTAACACATGAAGGGAAATCGTATTCTTTTCTGGAAACCCAAATTTTAAAATTTCCTCTCTTTCATATTCTTGTTGATTCACTACATTCGCGTTATTAACAATAGAAAATGCTTTAAAATCATTTTTTGCACTCATATGTATTTTCCTGAAATTCAATAGATGGTTTTATAGATAATATCTTAAATTATTGTAGAAATAATTTTTCAACGCTCATAGTCTAGAGATAAAAAGTAATAATTAAATATCTTTATAGCTTATGGGGTTAATTATTTTTCGTATGTTTCAAGTAACAAATAATTCAATATATTTCAGTTGAAAATATATCGGAATAATTCAGTTTCTCTTGTGAACTATCTTAAATAATTTCCATGTTGAAAGATTTATTCAGGAAAGTAAATTTCGATGACGGGCAAGATCATTAATGTCGTATGAGCTATAAAGTCTTGGCGAAGAATAGCTTGGATGATAATAGAATATTTACCATTGTAGTATTGGTAATAAAAAATGATTAAAACCGGGTTCAGTCTGAATCCCGGTCTTTTTATTAATTACGATAATGGCGCAATTGGCCAGTCAATTTCCGGTGCCGTTGAAGTATCAACCCGGTTAAGCATCACCCGGTATTTTTTCCATTCTTTGAGCAATAGCATTTCTTCGTCTGTTGCTATACCAAGTTCTACCGCATCGGAAAGCGGGGTTATTTTCTCATTTGCCAGAGATATAAATTGCGCTTTTTGGCTTTCCGCTATGGATATCAATTCCTCTTTTGTTGGTGGTGGAATATCTTCCCAACAAGGAAGACCCTCTTCGCCAGAGGAAAGTATTTTTCCTGTGGGCGGGATTCCAGAGAACGTATTAAATATATCATCCGTTACAGATAGGGGGTCGTTTGGCCATGAGCCAGCTTCAATATACTCCTGTTGTAGTGATAGCGGATAAAATGCTTTATTTAATGCACTGAATACATAGTTTTTATCGTTCATGATTTTCTGCCAGTTTTAATTGGATAATTATCAATTTTATTTTTTAATTAATACCCTATTGCCATAAAAAATGTAAAAGTAGTGAGTTTATGGTAATTAAGATTTTTATAACACCGAAACTGATGCCGATCTTCTATCGTTGCTGAGAATATACCGGCTGCTTGAGGGTCATTACCACGGTGAGTTAACGTGATACTAAAACATTCATTTGGGAATGGTATTGGAAAATTATTCAAATACCCAGCTTGAGGGTCGCTGTGGTTATAAACTTGAGCTAATCCCCACATTAAAATTAAACCCGAAGGCAATTTTTGCCAGCCATTCTTAACCAAGTTTGCGGTGAAAAACGACATGTTTGGAATTTGATTAATTCCATTTCCCACTTTCAGGTTTGCAGCTTTATCTAAACCTAAGTTTTTCACAAACGCATTTTTATTAGGAATATCTGCGCCGTTTTGCGTTTTTTCCAGTCTGTTATTGGTATTATTATTTATATCGGAGACAAGCTTCTGTGTTGCAGCCAGTGTATTACTATTGCCAATGATATCTGTGAGTTGAACAACACCTTTTTGTGTTAATGAGGCATCGGGAACTTTTTTTGTGATTTTTTGTTCTAGAGCCTTATTTAATTGTGTAGTGAGTTTGGTTATGTTGCCATCATCCAAAACATCACTGCCAGATTCTGTCGCGATAAAATCAGCTACAACAGAGGATATTGTTGATGACTGACGTAATGCTTTATTTAATACATGTGTGGTAAGACCTATTGGGGGAAATCCAGTCTGCAATTCTATAGTGTCTTCATATAAATTTTGAGCTACCACATTAGCACCGTCTCTAATAGAAAACGCTTTAAAATCATTCTTTGGATTCATATCAATTTTCCTAAGGTTTAATAGTGGGTTTATATTAATATCTTAAATTGTTTTAAGTATAATTTACTGCCTCTTATAGTTTAAGGATAAAAAACAATAATTAAATGTTTTTATAAATTATGGTGTTAATGGTTTTTATATGCTTTGATCAATAAAAAATTCGATACTATCTAAGTAATTAATACTTATTTTATAGAGGCTATCTTAAATGATTTTTCTATTAAAAGATTCATTGTGGGAAGTAGATTTCAATGACGTTCGTGGTTATTAATACGTATGGAGAATAGTTCGGATGATAACAGAATATTTATTGCTGTAGTGCTGGCAATAATACAATAACAAAATGATAAAGGCCGGGGTTTACCTTAGTTCCGGCCTTTTTATTAGTTACGATAATGGCGAAATTGGCCAGTCAATTTCCGATGCTGTTGAAGTATCAACCCGGTTAAGCATCACCCGGTGTTTTTTCCATTCTTTGAGTAATCGTATTTCTTCGCCTGTTGCTATACCAAGTTCTACCGCATCGGAAAGTGGGGTTATTTTCTCATTTGCCAGAGATATAAATTGTGCTTTTTGGCTTTCCGCTATGGATATCAATTCCTCTTTTGTTGGTGGTGGAATATCTTCCCAACAAGGAAGACCCTCTTTGCCAGAGGAAAGTATTTTCCCTGTGGGAGGTATTCCCGAGAACGTATTAAATATATCATCCGTTACAGATATGGGGTCGTTTGGCCATGAGCCAGCTTCAATATACTCCTGTTGTAGTGATAGCGGATAAAATGCTTTATTTAATGCACTGAATACATAGTTTTTATCGTTCATATTAATACCCTATTGCTCTATAAAATGCGGCTACAGGAATTTGTAAATTTGGAATACTGCTAAAACATTGGAATTGGGCATTATTGACTGTCATTATTGAAAATGTGCCTGCATGTTGAGGGGCGTTACCAACGTGAGTTAACGTGACGTTGAGACATTTATTCGGGAATGGGATTGGAAAGTTATTTAAAGCACCAGGTTCGGCATAAGCATTGCCTTTAACTGATGCTATTCCCCACATTTCAATTAAACCCGAAGGTAATTTTTGCCATCCGACCTGATTCAGGTTAGCGGTGAAAAACGACATATTAGGTACCTGATTTTCACCATTCCCTATCGTTATATTTGTTGAATCTGATAAACCAAGGTTCTTTATAAATTCAGCTTTATTTGGAATGTCTGCGCCGTTTTGGTCTTTTGCCAGTCGATTATTAGCATTATCATTTACATCAGAAACAAGCTTTTGAGTTGGAGCGAGTGTATTACTGTTGCCTATTTGGTCTGTGAGCTGAATAATTCCTTTTTCTGTTAATGAGGCATCGCGAGTTTCTGTTGTGTTTTTTTGTTCTAAGGCTTTCTTGAATTGGGCGGTGAGTTTGTCTATATCCCCATTATCCAGAACATCTTCGCCAGATTGTGTTGCGATAAAATTAGCGACGGCAGTGGATATGGTTGACGACTGACGTAATGCCTTATTCAATAGTTCAGGGGTAATATCTGCTGTTGGAAACCCAGTTTGTAATTTTTGTTCTTTTTCATATGTTTCTTGGGTCATTATATTTGCATTTTCACTAATAGAAAAAGCCTTAAAATCATTCTTTTGACTCATATATTTTTCTCCAATTAAGCAGTGCATTTTATAAGCAATATAGTGAATTTTTATAAAAATAATTTTTCCCTATTCACGTCAACTATAGTTTAGTGAGAAAAAAGAATAATGGAATATTCTTATAACTTATAGGGTTAACTATTTTTATATAATTGTTGGTAATGAATATGTTAATTTTTTGTAATCTAAAATGGATCTAAACTATTTGCATTTAATGTTTGAAAATGATGTTTATTAATTCTATTTTTGGTCTGAGAAGATTGGGTGATTGCTATTATTTCAGTCTATTTGTTCTAATTATTTGTATACCCGGCATCTTTCAAGTTGCCTCTTTGTTGGCGGCACTCACTCACCCCGGTCACATAGTTGCCTATGCTCCCGGGGATTCACTCCCTTGCCGTCGCGATGCATCTTGAAATCCATAGGGTATAGATATCAATTCTTTTTTCGCTGGTGGTGGAATATCTTCCTGACTAATTTTCTGCCAGTTTTAATTAAATAATCATCATAGTAAATTAATTCTTTTTAATTAATATCCTATTGCCCTAAAATAAGTATAAACAAAAGGTTGACCGTCACCTAAACCTCTAAAACATTTGAATTGACTCTGATTTACTACGGATGCCCCGAATATTCCTGCTGCTCTCGGGTCCCAATCATTGTGAGTTAATGTGATGTTAAAACATTTATTTGGGAATGGTATTGGGAAGTTATTAAGATATCCGAGATCAGGTCTTCCTCCGGCAGAAACTCGTGCTATTCCCCACATTTCAATTAAACCTGAGGGTAATTTTTGCCAACCACTCTGAACCAAGTTTGAGGTGAAAAATGACATATCTGGAATTTGATTAACTCCAGTTCCCACTTCACGTTTTGCTGCTTCATTTAAACCTAAGTTTTTCACAAACGCATTTTTATTGGGGATATCGGCACCGTTTTGCGTTTTTTCTAGTCTGTTATTGGCATTATTATTGATATCGGAGGCAAGCTTCTGAGTTGCAGCCAGTGTATTACTATTGCCAACTACATTTGTAAGCTGAACAACACCTTTCTGTGTTAGTGAGGCATCGGGAATTTTTGTTGTAATTTTTTGCTCTAATGCTTTATTTAATTGTGCAGTGAGTTTGGCTATATTACCATCATCCAAAACATCACTGCCAGATTCTGTCGCAATAAAATCAGCTACAACAGAGGCTATTGTGGACGATTGACGCAATGCCTTATTTAATAAGTGAGTGGGAACATTATCTGGTGGAAACCCAGAATACAAACTCTGACTTTCTTCGTATCTTTCTTGACTGACTACATTCGCATTATTGCTAATAGAAAACGCTTTAAAATCATTCTTATGACTCATACATATATTCCTTAAGTAAATAATATTATTTTATAATTAATATATTGGGTTATAGTGAGGGTAATTTGTCGAGATTTATTTAAATTATAGCCTACTCCAAGAAGTAAATAATAAAATTTCATTATTAATCAGTCGATTAATTATTTGTATATGGCTGATGATAATAATTTTTTTAACGTCTTGTAATCGAAAGTATATTCAAAATGTTTTTATTTTACATTTGGAAATTATTTTGTAAATTTTTTAAATAATTTTAACAAGTTTTCTTAAAATACATGGTGTCAGAATATCGGTTGCGAAAATAATATTATTTTGTCTATTGGTTAGATTATTATATTTGTTTTATGTTTGCTCCATAAATATAGGTAAATATCTTTATCAAATAATGGTGTGAATTATCTGCTAAAAAACAAAATGGGAAAAGGGCTGCCATGCAGCCCATAATTCTAATCAGCAATATAAATTTCTGTAATATCAGGGCAATCCTCTTTGTTTACTATAGATAACCTCACTCCTCCGTCTGATGAATGCACAACGAGCCATCCTTTTGATCCATATCCAGTGCCAACCAAAATATTATCGATCGGAGGCATTTGTAAAGGTAAAAATATACCTGGGCTACCAGTACGTAAATATATACATCTTCCTCGTATGTCCTGACTCAGTAATATGCTACTTCCGCTATCTCCACTCTTTCCTATTTTTCGCCATCCCTGATTAGGGCCTTTCTTTTGATATCGCTCGTCGGATTCCGAACGTGAATATGCCCCGACATCTCTGGCTTCCAGATTGATGTCTTCAATCAGCGCTTTGCCGTTAATTTTCCTGTTATTAGGAACCGCATTTTTTGCCAATGTCACGGTTTCTGATAAGCCAAGTTCATTTACAGTAGGTTTGTTTTTGGTTGTATAAATGCTAGTCCAATCTTCTTCAAATCCATAATTATCACGAGCCGAGCGATAAGCAATACCCCCGTTTTTATAATGCACTTTCAACTGAAAAGCGGGACAACTTCCAACGCCATTATAGAAGTGCACAACATGATCACTAAATTTCGTATGCAGTAAATCATATGACCCTGAATCTACATTCCACGGGACTTGGTTATCAACAGAGTATTTTCCTGTTAATCCAAGCCTAAATGCCCCCACATCGCCAGCCGCTAAATTGATATCTCCAGTCAGCGCCTTACCATTAATTTTCCGACTATTCGGCACAGCATTTCTCGCCAAATTGACGGTTTCCAATAAATCGAGATTTTTCACAAACTCATTTTTATTGGGAATATCTGCCCCATTTTGGTTTTTGGCTAATCTACTGTTAGCATTATCATTTATATCAGAAACAAGCTTCTGAGTTGCAGCGAGTGAATGACTATTACCAACCACATCGGTAAGCTGAACAATACCTTTCTGTGTTAATGAGGCATCGGGAACCTTTGGCGCCATTTTCTGTTCCAGTGCCTGATTTAATTGAGCGGTGAGTTTATCTATATTTCCATCATCCAGAACATCATTGCCAGAGTGTGTCGCGATAAAATTAGCGACTACTGAGGATATTGTAGATGATTGACGTAATGCCTTATTTAATATATTAGTGGTGATACCATCGGGTGCAAACCCAGTTTTCAAATTCTGACTTTCTTCATATTTTTCTTGGCTCGCTGCATTAGCATTAATACTAATAGAAAAAGCCTTAAAATCATTTTTAGGACTCATACTATACTCCTTAGATTAAGTAATGAATTTTATAAATAACATATTGAATTATTGTAAAATTGATTCCTTATTTAATGCATTGAATACATGGTTTTTATTGGTCATGATTTTTTGCCATGTTAATTAAATAATTATAACAATTTGATTTTTATTAAATTAATATCCTACTGCTCTAAAATATGCTAGAACAGCAGGAGTCCAATTAGTAGGACTTCTAAAACATCGAAACTCACGCTGATTTTCTATGATGACTGCAAATATTCCTGCTGCGTTAGGGCTATGCCCCTTATGAGTTAACGTGACATTAAAACATTTATTTGGAAATGGTATTGGGAAGTTGTTTAAATATCCAGACGTGTAAGAGCCATGACCATTAATTTGAGCTATTCCCCACATTTCAATTAGACCAGAAGGTAATTTTTGCCAGCCAGCTTCATTCAAGTTTTTGGTGAAAAGCGACATGTCTGGAAGCTGATTAATTCTATTATTCAAATTATTATTGATATCGGAGACAAGTTTCTGTGTTGCAGCCAATGTATTATTATTGCCAACCACATTTGTAAGTTGAACAACACCTTTTTGTATTAATGAGGCATTGGGAACTTGTGTTGCAATTTTTTGTTGTAACGCTTTATTTAATTGAATATTAAGTTTAGCGGTATCTCCATCATCAAGAACATCTTCACCAGATTGTGTCGCAATGAAATTAGCGACGACAGAGGCTATTGTTGACGATTGACGTAATGCTTTATTTAGCACATGAATAGTAATATCTTCTGGTGGAAACCCAGTTTGTAAATTCTGACTTGTTTCATATTCTTGTTGACTCACTACATTGGCATTGGCGCTAGTAGAAAACGCTTTAAAATCATTTTTAGGACTCATATGCTTTCCTTAAATTAAATAACATTGTTTTGTAATTAATATCTTGGGTTATAGTACACATGATTTCTCGCGATTGATTTCAACTATAGAGTTTAGCCTAAAAAAAGGTTGGTAAGATGCTATTATAGATTAAATGATTGATTATTTATGTATGACTGATAGCGATAAATAGTTTAATCTCTTGTGATCGAAAATATACCAAGTCATTTGGTGCTGGGTTTTTATTTTTATAACTGAATTATTAATTTGGAAATGGAATATTATATTACCACAACTATTAATCTCGAAGGTTTAATTAGAGATTATATTATAATGATGAAGATTTATTTATAAAAAGATGGGTGTTAGCTCTGGACAGCAACTGAAAGATTATTGTCGCCTGAACGATGGTGATCTCTCTGTACCAGAAAGACGTTTATATCCAGAAAGCAGAAATTTTATTTATGATATATTTTTGTTTTTCTTTTGTTAATATTGTGCTTTAAGGATTTATCTGTGTTTTTATAAAAAAATCAGACTATTATTGTTAGATGATATTTTTGTAGATGAACTATTATTTTTCTTATTCATTTGACCATATTTATAGAGATATAAGCTCATTATATCCTTGGGATTAATGCTTCTATTTTTCGATATGTTGTGTTGTCTTTGTGAATAAATTTATTCTTAAGGGAGAAATATGTTTAAAAAATTAGAACAAGTTATCTTTGATACTCGTGATAACAAAAGCATTTTCTCTCTTATTTTTTTGGGTATATATCCAATGCATTTCAAGATGGATCGCGATGGCAAGGGAGTGAATCTCCGGGAGCATATACCCTATGGATTTCAAGATGTATCGCGACGGCAAGGGAGCGAATCCCCGGGAGCATAGGTAATTATGTGACCGGGGTGAACGAGTACAGCCAACAAAGAGGCAGCTTGAAAGATAACGAGTATATTTAACCTCAACTTAATTAAGGGATTGTTTATGGGGAAATCATCAAACCGTAGTGCGGAATTTTTCTTTACTGGGAAATATGATGATGATGATGGTGGGAATAATATTGTTGCTATTGGATTGGGAGGGGAGATTTATGCCAAAAAAGGGAATGATAATATTACCGTTGGTGCGCTTGAGACAACAATCCATGCCACTTCTGGCGATAAGGCTGTAGAGGGTGCTGCCGGATATCTAAAAATAGTGGATATTGACAGTAATCTGAAGGTACATGGTGCCGCAGGTTACGTAAGTATTGGTAAAAGCGGTAATGGCAATATTTCATTTGCTGGTGCGGCGGGTGGTGTTTCTATGGATCACCGAGGGAGCAGCGGTAATCTAAATTTTTCTGGGGCTGCTGCTTATAATAACCTGAATCGTAAAGGTCAATCCGGTGATGTGGCGTTTAAAGGTATCGGTGGTTATAACGGATTATGGCACGAAACTCATCAGGGGGATTTAAACTTTAATGCCGCAGGGGCGGGTAATAAAATTGACCGTACCTGGCATGACCGTTATGAAGGAAGCAAGGGAAATGTGATATTTAATGGTGGAGGGGCAGCAAATAGCATCAGCTCGCGGGTTGAAAGCGGTAATATTAAGTTCACTGGTGCTGGGGTTGATAACCACATTATTCGTAAAGGGAAAGAAGGCAATATTATCTTTCAGGGTGCTGGAGCATCAAATCGCATTGAACGTTTGCGAGAAAGTAAAGATAAATATGAAAAGACTCGCGGTAATATCGAGTTTGAAGGTGCCGGAGGTTATAACAAAATTTATTCTGATATAGCTCATGGTAATATCAATTTCTCCGGTGCTGGTGGTTACAATGAAATATCAAGAATAGGTGAAGATAGCGATTCGTATAATAAAGCTTTGGGATACGCTAGCGCGGAGAAAATTGTATTAATAACGGCGAAAATGGGCGTCCAAAAGCCTCAGCAAGTGACGGCTATTAAATCAACGATTGAACCCAATACTTACCTTTTTGCGTTTGCTGACGGAAAATATACTAAGATCAGCAAAGTTCAGCTAAATAATGATCCTAAAACCGATAAACTGAGTTATTACACCACTTCATGGCGTAAAAATGGTAATCAACTCAAAAATCTTGCTACGGAAAATATCTCTTTAGAGAATGGATATGACGATATAAGCAATGATGGTGATTATCGTCTTTCCAATTTAATCTTTGAACATCATCAACCCGTTACTATTCAGCATACTGTTGAAGAAGATTTGCGAGAAAATCAGTGGGTGACTTATGCCAGCGGAACCACCGCTAAAGCAGAAGATATCAAGCTGATTGATGCAAAAATGCATGGGCGTTCAATCTATTCTAATGGTTCGGTATTGGATGTTTCGGCGGTGAAATCGAATCGCCGATCAAATGCTTATGTCTATGCCAAATATGTCGAGTCATATACCAAAGTGGTTGTGGTGGAATTGAAGAATGATGATAAAACCGGCGAGCTGAAATATTATGCCAGTGCCTGGTATAAAGCGGGCGACCATACCCGTGATTTAGCCAATGAAGATTTTTCACACGCAAATGGTTATAGCTCGATGGAGGCGGGGGGATATTCACTCACTAACCTTAAATATCAAGTCGATACTGTACGTCGTGTCTCTGAACATTTAGAACATATTGAAGAAGATAGTCATCAGGAATGGGTGAAATCATCTGCGAATATCGGTGATAGCTCCGGTGACGTTAATTTTAGCGGTATGGGTGGCGGAAACCTTATTAAATCCAGTGTAATAAATGGCAATGTTAATTTTGAAGGTGATGGGATTGCTAACGTCATTCTTCATAGTTCGAGATCTGGTAATACGCATTTTGAAGGCGCAGGTGCTGCCAATATCATCGAAAAAAGTGGCGTAGATGGCAATCTGACATTCCGTGGTGCAGGTTTGGCGAATGTCCTTGTTCACCAAAGCCGGAATGGGGAAATGGATGTTCGTGCCGGTGGTGCGGCAAACGTTCTGGTGCGTGTCGGTGATGGACGGTATCTGGCTCACCTTCTGGCGATTGGCAATATCTCAATCCACCAAGGTAATGGCGACAGCCGGGTCATCATGTTGGGGGGGTATAACACTCATACCCAAATAGGTAAGGGCAGCGCGAATTGGTTAGGTGTCGGCGGTTTTAATGTCATGACCCAAAAAGGTAAAGGGAATATTTCCTCGGTACTTTTGGGTGGTGCTAATGTGTTGACCAAGCTTGGCGGAGATAATTTGGTTTCCGGTATGCTCGGGGGAGCTAACATTATTACGCATATTACAGGTGATAATGAAATATCAGACACCACGGCAATTGCATTGGGTGGAGCCAATATCCTGACCAAAAAGGGAAGAGGTGATGCTGTTGCGCTGATGGGCGGTGGCGCAAATGTTCTGACTCACATTGGTTATGGAAGCACGACGGGGGTGATGTTGGGTGGTGCCAATATCCTGACTAAAGTAGGCAACGGTGATACTACCGGCATTATGCTTGGGATTGGTAATGTGCTGACTCATGTTGGTGACTATCAGACACTGGGTATCATGGGAGCAGCAGGTAACATCTTTACTAAAGTGGGAGATGGCACCGCAATTGCGGCCATGATTGGGGCCGGCAACATCTTTACCCATGTTGGCAAGGGTGATGCATGGGCGTTGATGGGGGGTCTGGGCAATATCTTTACCAAAGTAGGGGATGGTAAGGCGTTGGCATTGATGATAGCCGCTGGCAATGTGTTTACTCACGTTGGGAATGGGATGAGCGTTGCCTTGATGTTGGCTAAAGGCAATATCGCTACCAAAGTGGGTAATGGGACGACCTTGGCAGCGATGATCGGTGAGGCCAATGTGATGACCCATATTGGTAATGGCTCAACCTTTGCCGCGATGATCGGGCAGGGCAATATCCTGACGAAAGCGGGCAATGATTTGGCGTTAGGTTTGATGGTGGGTGAAGCTAATATCTATTCGCATGTAGGTGATGGCACCAGTATTGGCTTATTTGCCGGTAAGTTGAACGTGATGACCAAAGTGGGTGATGGGACAACGCTGGCGGCAATGTTTGGTCAGGCTAATATCATGACCCATTATGGCGACGGTTTAACTGGGATATTGGCACTGGGTAAAGCCAATATTGTCACCAAAATGGGCAAGGGTTTTATGGGGGTTGTGGCCGCGGCAGAGGCTAACGTTGTTACTCATATGGGAGCATCAACGACGGCTGCCGTGTTATTAGGTAAAGGCAATATTCTGACGAAAGTGGGTAGTGGGACGACGGTCGGCCTGCTTATTTCCGATGTGGGCAACATCATGACCCACATTGGTGATGGCACAACCGTGGGTTTCGCTAAAGGTAAAGCCAATATCATCACTAAAGTGGGGGAAGGTACAGGGATTAACGCCGTCTGGGGTGAGGCTAATATCCTGACTCATGTTGGTAATGGCGATCGTTACAATTTCGCGAAAGGTAAAGCGAATATCATTACCAAAGTGGGCGGAATGCGAGAAGTCACGGTAGTTCAGGGCGATGCTAATATTATCACCCATGTTGGTAACGGTGATGATTACACGGGAGCCTGGGGCAAAGCTAATGTGATTACTAAGGTAGGCGATGGGAATAATGTAGTACTTGCTAAAGCTGATGCCAACATTGTGACTCAGGTCGGTAACGGTGACAGCTTTAATGCTTTGTGGAGTAAAGGCAATATCGTCACCAAAGTCGGTGATGGTATGCAGGTTACCGCGGCAAAGGGTAAAGCCAATATCACCACTACGGTAGGGAATGGTTTAAGCGTCACTGCGACACATGGCGACTTGAATGTGAATACCAAAGTAGGTGACGGAGTTTCGGTCAACGCGGTGTGGGGTGAATATAACGTCAATACCAAAGTTGGAAATGGTCTCAATGTTGCGATCATGAAAGGCAAAGGTAATGCCAATATTCATATTGGCGATGGCCTGGGGATCAATGCCTCTTATGCCCGCAATAATGTGGCGATTAAGGTGGGTAATGGTGATTTCTACAGTCTTTCTATTGCAGAGAGCAACACACAAAGTAGTCATCTCTCTTCTCTGTTTGAGAATATTAAACAAACTGTGTTCAATGTAGAGGGAAGCCAGGCGATTAATTATCTGATTCGTGGTGATGAGGCAAATACTTCTGGCGTCAATAAAGGTAGAGGGGCGATTAATTTAACCGAAGTTTCCGCCATTGATGGCTTCCAGATGGATAAAATTGATGAAGTGAGTTCGGATCTGGCGAACAACTTGAGTGGTGCAATAACCCCGGTGGAAACGCCTGATATTAACGTTATTCAGAATGACTTGCAGATTGGAGATAATGTTGGTTCAGCTCAGGATCAGGCACCACCACACGCTGATACGGTTGTCAGACATGCGAAGCAGAATAAAGCCGCGCAAAATGCGTTAAGCGATAAAGAAAAAGCGGAGATAAATCATCAGCGTCTGCAACAAGAGAAAGATAAACAGCTTAAAACGATTTCAAAATCACAAGGCCAACTAGAATCAACCAATCAGGCTGCGCTGAATACCAATGGTCAAGTACAGCGTGATGCAATAAGTGAAGAGTCTAGGGGAGTCACGGAAGAACTATTCTCCCTGACTCAAGGTATGGGTGCGCTTAATAACTATGGAAATTATGATGGTAAATCAGGTGATGAGTGGCGTAATCGGTTTGCTGGTGAATATCTGGATAATATCCAGAATAAATTAAATGATGCTAAACTTACTGCACAGAAAAAATTAGCTGATGCACAGCAGCACTTTATTGATAAACGAGAAACAGTAATAACAGCCATTAAGAAATCAGAAGTAGGTTTCACGAAAAGCGCTGAGAATCTAGATAGTGCAGACGACGATATTGCAGACGCTGAGAAAAAAGCAGGGCAGAGAAAAGAAGAGGCATTATTACAGAGACAACGAGCCGATAAAGCGGTGAGTGACGCCAATACCGCGTATGACAAAGCGAAACAGCGTGGTGAAAGTGATAGTACCGCGGCGGAAAATAAAACGACACAGGCGCAGAAGAATGCAAAAAGCGTGCAACAGGCTGATAATGCTAAACCGGATCGCACTGGGGCAGCGGGCAGCGGTTTGTCAGGAAACGCTTATACACCGATTAAGGTGGAGAAATCGAAGAGTCATATCGATCCTGCCTCAAAAGCTGAACCTGACGGTTGGCTCAGTGAAGATCTGGCACTAACAGCAGAAGATTTGGCTGCTTTGAATAATGCGCAACAAGCAGTCAATCGGTTACAGTTTAATAAAGGGATGCGTTCAGAAAATACCGGTGCTTCGATCATGTCAATGTTTACCGAAACATCATCCGATGGCGCGGTGAAATCAACTTTAAATAAATCCAGAGAATTAATCAGAAAAGCGCCGACGATTTCAGGTATTGATCTGCAAGGATTAGGGGGAAATAACCCTAGATCTCATTCTTCTGTACTTAAAAAATTAGAACTTATCTTACTGAAGAAGAATGATAAACGGTTTATTGATTCGACTAAAAGGCGTCTTGGTTCGATAAATACCGATTTGCCTAGTAAGGCGCTGGTGGCCGTGCGTGAGGCTTTTAACCGTACCGTCGAGCAGCCCGATGAACAGCATGTATTGCAGCTTGAACAAGCACTGGCTCATTGGCAACAGCATGATCCCAAGGAATTCACTCAACGTAGTAAGCTGGTGAAAAGCTTACGTTTTGAGATGGGTGAGCTGGTTGCTCACATTCAGGCCCAGAGAGCTGAGTCGGCCGGGATTTTGGGGATCGCTGTGGCACCTGAGCAGGTTGCGCAGTTTGGACAGCAGGTATCGTTCGATGGGATTGGCCGTGTGGTGGGCCTGAAAGGCGATATTGCGCAAAGCGAAATTAATCGTCTCACTGATTTGCAAATTAAGCCATTAACCCAGACTAACTCTGTAGCAGAGCGGGAAGCACCTAAGACCGAAAGCGAAAGCCTTATCGTTTTCGTCAGCCGATTACAACAGGAAGCTATCCCAGAAGGTAAGCTGCTGATTGAACGTGCCAGAGAACTTTGGCTTACCGGGCAAGTGACAAATGAAAAAACCAAAGAATTATTTAAGGATGCTGTCGCCCGGTTGCAAACATATCCTGAATTACACACGCTGGCTCAACAACTGTTGGATGATGCCAATAAAAAGAAGGTCACTGGACAATATATTGATAACCTGTTTGGCCGCCATTTTGATTCTGAACTGGCTTATGAACTGGTGAAAACGGCCTCACCGGAGGCGAAAAATATTGCTGAACGAACAGGTAACTTCTTGGTAGAAGATTTTGGGCGGTGGATAGGTGATCTTTATCCTGAAGGCGAGAAACGTGACAAGGTAATTGACGAAAAGATGCGAGTTTTTGCCAAGGCTATTGATAAGGATTTTCGCCCTTGGTTCAGCCGGGTGCCTGAGGTAACGACATTCTTGGACGATCCGACTTTTGTTAATTTCAAGACCATGATGACCAAGGTTGATGATGGTTTTTCTGTGATTAAGGTGCCGTTTCTGGCGGTAAAAATGGCGACCACATCGGGAATGGGGATGGATGTTGCTGACTGGAAGAGAAAAGGGGATTCTTTCTATCTGAACGTGATCACCAAAGCTCGTTCAACCAGTACTGAACTGACTGCCGGGACGAATGCGGAGGATGTTAAGTACAAAGTAGAAATTACCGGAAAGCAGACCAATGATTATGGCACGGCGTTGCCCTACCAACCTGCGAATAATAAACATGACGACTTTTTGTATGGTAGAAAGGTCGCGGCAGGCCGGATCTTGACTCCTGGACGGGAAACGGCATTTGAGAGTAATGCATTGGAGCGAGGCCAGTCTGTGGTAACTGGCGCGTCTGGCTCGACCAATATCATGGTTCACCTCAATGACTATATTGCCAGCAAGCAACCCGACTTCTCAACCGGGCAGAGCTATCTCAATACGCTGTCGTTTTTGGTATTTGATGGTGGTCACTCTGTCAACGAAAGTCTGGTGGTTTATCGGGCACTACAAGCAACTGATGAGATAAAACGTAAACAGATACTGAACAGCTACACGGCTAATTATCAGGATCTGGCGGATATTGCTGGGGAATCGGGTAAGGTGTGGGTCAATCAGGCGCTGGATAACGCGTTTAAAGAAACTCAAGAGTTTTATCAGAAGTATGCGGTAGTAAAACCACAAAGCCGCCCTGCGGTGGAAGACTTAGAGGGGTTATCTGGCACAAATAAAGGGGTAGAACCGACGATTATCGGCGATAGTCATCTGAAAAAGCCCGTTGATGGCTGGCAAAAGGTGGACGTAACGCCGCAGACTGATGGTCGTGAAACCCGTTTTGATGGTCAGATTATTCTTCAGATGGAAGATGACCCGATAGCTGCCAGAGCAGCCGCTAATCTGGCGGGTAAACACCCGGATTCCAGCGTGGTTATTCAACTCGATGCCAACGGTAAATATCGTGTTGTTTATGGCGATCTGGCTAAATTATCAAATAAATTACGTTGGCAGGTTGTCGGTCATGGTCGTGATACGTCAGAGCAGAATAACATTCGTCTGAGTGGTTACAGCGCTGATGAATTGGCGACGAAACTAAATCAGTTTTATCAGGCGGCTAAGCTGGGCAAACAGGCCATCAGCAAACCCGATCACATCAGTTTGGTGGGTTGTTCACTGATTAGTGATGATAAACGGGATGGCTTTGCGCGTCGCTTTATTACTGAATTGGATAAACAAGGCATTCGCAGTGATGTGTCAGCCCGTAGTAGCGAAGTTGCGGTTGACGCAACAGGCCGTAAATTTACCCGTGACGAAAATAACCAATGGGTTAACAACTCGCCTGATAACAAAATTGTATTGAGCTTGAATGCGGAGAATAAACTGATAACGCATACCGAACAGGTTCGTCGTGGTATTGCTGAAAGCGATATCGACTTCGCTAAAGTCGGGTACACGCAGGCTGATTCGGTTACCAAAGGGGAAATTGCGGATAACACAGAAATTTTCATTGAGCCACAAAATCGTAAAAAGGTTAACGCCAGCGATAACTCGCATCATCAGCTCAGTTACTCCGGTAATATTCAGGTGGATGTCGGTGAAGGCGAGTTTACGGCGCTTAACTGGGGAACCTCGAACGTAGGCATTAAAGTGGGAACCGGTGGTTTTAAATCGCTGGCTTTCGGTGACAACAATGTGATGGTTCACATTGGTCATGGTGATAGCAAACATAGCGTTGATATAGGCGGCTATCAGGCGCTTGAAGGCGCGCAGATGTTTATTGGTAACCGTAATGTCAGCTTCAATCAAGGACGCAGTAATGACTTGATTGTGATGATGGATAAATCCATCCCAACGCCACCGTTGGTCAATCCATTTGATGGTGCTGCTCGTATTGCTGAGGTATTGAAAGGTATTGCTCTTTCCGGTGAAACGCAGGATTGGTTAGCGGTACAAGATCAGCAATGGACAATTGCCGGCGCGAGGAAGTTTGTGCGTGATATGTCTGGTTTAGACCAAACCAGTAGCGTGGATTACAAAACGCTGCTTGACTTGGACTCACAACATGAACGTAGCAGCCGTGGTTTGCAGAATGACGCCGAATCAGCACTGAATAAGAAATTTAATCAGTGGTTAGGTGAAAATGGCAATAGCATTGAAATGGGCAAAATGAGCCGGGCAGATAAATTCCGTCAGGCTAATCAGAAGCTGGCCTTCAACTTTGCTGTTGGCGGGCGTGGCGCTGATATTCAGGTGACGACCGGCAACTGGAACTTTACGTTCGGTGACAATATTCAGTCAATTTTGGATACCAATCTGGGTTCACTGTTTGGTCTGATGACCCAGCAGTTCTCGGCAACGGGTATGGCGAAAACGACCTTCACCTATACCTTGCAGGATTTACCGCGTCAGCTTCAAAATAAGCTGCTTGGCCGATTATCGGAGGTGGGTGCGGATACCACCTTGGCGGATATTTTTGGTGTGGATTACACCGCGGATGGACGTATTGTTTCCCGCACGGGCGAGCCTGTTGATGGTGAGGCGATGCTAAAAGAGATGCTGGGAGTGATAAAGGAGTTTAGCGGTGATCAACTGGCAGCCTTCACCAACCCGAAGAAATTGCTGGATAGTTTGCAGGCCGGTATTAAAGCGGGAGAAGATGGGGTCAGGACATTTGCGGAAAATCATGGTTTGAAAGAGAAAGCGCCCGATAAAAATCAGGAACAAGGCGCGGTGGTGAGCATCAACGGAGATAGCGCTCAAGCGAATAGCGAAGCAGAACGTGCGGTTGGCTTTAATTCGCTGAATTTACCTAACCTGTTTGCAACGATGTTTAGCGTAAATAAGCAAGAAGAGATGAAGTCGTTAGTGGTTAACCTGAAAGAAAACCTGACAGCGGATCTACTCAATATGAAGCAGAAAACGTTTGATTTCCTGCGTAATAGTGGTCATCTGCAAGGGGATGGTGATGCTCATGTATCACTGGGGAACTATAACTTCAACTGGGGCGGGGAGGGTAAAGATCTCGGTGCCTATTTGGGCGATAACAACAATTTCTGGGGTGGTCGCGGTGATGATGTTTATTACTCACTAGGAACATCCAATATCTTTACGGGTGGTGAAGGTAATGATATGGGCGTTCTCATGGGGCGTGAAAACTGGATGTTTGGCGGCAATGGTGACGATACCGCCGTGGTGGCCGGACGTATTAACCATGTCTTTATGGGCGAAGGTAATGACCAGACGTTTGTCTTTGGTGAAGGCGGCCTTATTGATGCGGGTAATGGGCAGGATTACGTCGTGACTTCCGGTAACTATAACCGGGTGGATACTGGGGCAGGTCAGGACTACGCGGTGACCATCGGCAATAACAACCGGGTTGATTTAGGTGAAGGCGATGACTTTGCCAGAGTATTTGGCAATGACAACCGGATCGATGGTTATTCCGGCAATGATACGATTAAGTTGATGGGCTACCATGCGGTGATTAATGGCGGAGAAGGTGATGATCACTTAATAGCCGCTGCGATTTCGAAGTTCAGCCAGTTTAACGGCGGTGATGGACAGGATTTGTTAGTGCTGGGCGGTTATCAGAACAGCTTCCAGGGTGGAGCCGGTGTCGATAGCTTTGTGGTCAGCGCAGAAGTGATTGATAACCGGGTTAACGATATCAACGCAGAAGATATGATCTTGTTTAATGGTGTTGACTGGAAAGACTTATGGTTCCAGCGCAGTGGATATGATTTGGTGCTGTCAGTGAACCGCCATACTCAGGACAACACTGCTCAGGAGATCTTTGAATCGGTGGGTTCAGTTACCTTTAATGATTACTTTAATGGTCATCGTGCTAAATTAGTGACGCAGATGGGGGATAAAGACAAATCGGGCGAGTATAAATTTACGGCACTTTCTGACAATGCGGTTGATTCATTGATTCAGGCAATGAGTAGTTTTTCCCCGACAGTGGGCGATAATGGTTTTATTGAGAGTCTGGGCAGTAAGGCGAGAGCTGCTGTTGCCACGGCATGGGCCGATGTAACCCTTGGCAAGGGAAAATTTGCTTAATTAGCGCTCTGTAAATCAGCAAAATAATGGTCGTGGAAATAAAAATAGCTCACAGAAATGTGGGCTATTTTTTTGTGAAATTTTAGTTGGTAACTATTTCTGAGTTTTATTTGTTAATGTTGAATTTATTATAAGAATCTACCAGCCGAATTTATTTCGGCTTTATTTATTTTATTTTAAAATACATTGTGTGAATTGACTTTGGCAATATTACAGTAATAGAAAGTAGATAAAATGGTCTCCGATATATTTTCAGTGGAATGATAAGTAAATATACCCATCATCTTTCAAGTTGCCTCTTTGTTGGCTGCACTCACTCACCCCAGTCACATAGTTATCTATGCTCCCGGGGATTCGCTCCCTTGCCGCCGCGATGCATCTTGAAATCCATAGGGTATATATCTGGAAAACAGGTAAAATAAATCGTTATAATTGTCCCTGATGTAATCAAATGAGATACCGCAGTGATTGAAATCTATAGTGACGAATATTGGATGCAGCAGGCGATGGAACGAGCAATGAAAGCGCAAAAGCAGGGAGAAATACCTGTTGGTGCTCTATTGGTCGCTGATAATAAAATCGTTGCGGAAGGTTGGAATCAATCTATTATTGCGCATGATCCTACCGCTCATGCTGAAATTATTGCGTTACGCAAAGGGGGAGAGCAGTTACAAAATTATCGTTTGATAAATACCACCTTATACGTCACGCTTGAACCTTGCACTATGTGCGCTGGTGCTATAATACATAGCCGAATACAGCGGTTGGTTTATGGCGCCAGTGATATGAAAACTGGCGCCGCGGGTTCTTTGATTGATATATTGCGCCATCCTGGCATGAATCATCAAATTGATATTACCAGTGGCGTGCTTGCTGAGGAATGTTCGACAATGTTGAGTGCTTTTTTCAAACAACGTCGGCTGCAACATAAAGCATTAAAAGCCGCCAGAAAACAGCAGGAAGAAAATCAAGATTCACTCTTTTAGTACCCATATATGGTACTCGCCGTTTATCATCTCTGCGCCTTCCAGGATTTTTTCAAAGCCTGGGAACTTGTTATTCCATTCACCGAGTTGGCGAATATATTGTAACCGGGGGGTATGTTCATCACCAAAACGTTCTCCCGGTAGGATGATTGGTATACCTGGTGGATAAGGAATGACACTCACAGCCGATATGCGCCCTGCCAGTTCATTAAGTGGTAGATGTTCAGTACGGCCTGCCATATGATCAAGGTGTGCTTGTCGGGGGAGTTTCACTATCTCAGGTAATTGGCTAAATGATTTCTTTTGCTCAATATCCATTTCATATTCTTTTATATACCTAAATATTTTATCCGAAATATCTTTGAGCCCCATATTTTCATAATATTCAGGGTATTGCTTCGCGAGTTTTGGCAAACATTGTTTAAGTGAAGTATTCGCGTCATAGTGTTTCTTGAAATTCAACAATACATTGATTAATGTTCCCCATTTACCTTTGGTGACGCCGATAGAAAACAGGCAAAGAACAATAAAATCGGTGGTACGTGCAGGCACAATGTCATGCTGACTGAGATAAGCGGAAAGAATTTCGGCTGGAATGCCATTTTCCAGCAATTCATCATTATCATTCATTCCTGGGCATAAAATACCAACTTTTGTTGGATCTAGCAGACACCATTCTGCTGATAGATTGGTAAATCCATGCCATTTGTCTCCCTCTTTTAATACCCAACAGGAAGGATCCGTTGCCAATTGTTCTCTGTTTGCTTCATGGAAAGGAATTAATTTACCGCTATCTGCGCTGATAATCTCTCTGGCATTCCAGGGTAAGAAGAACCAATCATCTTTTTGTTTAAATTGATGATGGGTTTTTGCTAATATCAGACGGAAGTCTACGGCTTCATTGATAGCGTTTTGTATCAGTCTTTGCCCCTGTGGGCCATCCATCATGGCCGCTGCAATTTCATTAGTGGCGATAAGCGAATATAGCGGTGAAGTTGTGGAGTGCATCATATAAGACTCGTTGAAACGGGAATGTTCAACAGGTTTTTTACCATTGCGGATATGGATATAGGATGATTGTGATAGAGCTGCCAACATTTTATGCGTGGATTGAGTGGCAAATATTGTCGGGCCATTATTGTCAAAATCATTTGGGTCATCACGCATTGAGTAACGATGTTTATACATAGGATTAAAACGCGCATAAGCAAACCAGGCTTCATCAAAATGAATTTGATCAACACTTTTTGCTAGTAAATCTTGTGCTTGTTCTGCGTGATAACATATTCCATCATAAGTACAGTTGGTGATGACCGCATAAACAGGCTTATTGTCTATCGTGATCGCTTTTAATGGATGTTGATCAATGAGTTGTTGGATATATTCTGGTTGAAATTGATCTCTGGGAATGGGGCCAATAATACCATAGCGGTTGCGTTGAGGAATAAGATATACGGGCAACGCTCCAGTCATTATTAAACCTTGTCCAATAGATTTATGGCAATTGCGATCGCATATAATAATCTCTTTCTCACCAATAACGGCACCCATGATAATACGGTTAGAACCCGAAGTGCCGTTAAGCACGCAATAGCTTTGATGGGCACCAAAAATCGTTGCGGCATATTCTTCTGATTCTTTAATAGCGCCTGTATGATCTAGCAGTGAACCAAGTATTTTTCTTTCTATTCCAATATCACTTCGGAATAAATTTTCCCCAAAGAAATTAATTAATTCTCTTCCTGCCGCTGTCTTAGTCAGTGCAACACCGCCTTGATGTCCAGGCGCAGTCCAGGAATATTCTGGTGATTCTTGAGTGTATTGCAGTAATGCACGAGTGAAAGGCGGTAATAATTGAGCATAATATTTCTTAATTAGCGAACTGGCGCGAGAGGCGATAAATCCAGCCGTATCTTCAAGCATCCAGACAAATTCATCTGCCAATCCCATGACTTCAAGAGTCAGTGTGTCGATGCTGGAATATTCCGCGGTCAACAATACCGGAATGGTTGTATTGTGTCTGCGTATTTCTTTCAGTAATTCTAAGACTTGTTTATGAGATTCATAGTTATTATCTCCTGAAGTCCAATCAACAAAAATACAGCATAGTGAGGAGTCAGAAGAAACGGTAGCTATGCCATCTTGGAATGTAGCCGCCAGGATAACAGCGAAATTGTTCTTTTTTAATGCTTCTATTAACTCGGTAAAGGCACGACCATTCGCCGTCGTCGGGTTAAATACATGGCTGCTGACGACCATAATTTTGTTTTGTTCGTTAATGTCTAAATTAATCATGATTTATCCTTTGATAGAGATAGTGTCCCGATGAATTTAGTATGGTTAGCTGAATTAGCTGTCAAACATAATATAACTGAGGATATATAATGGCTGTAATTGACTCCTTAGGGCCTTATATTTGTTTACTTTTATTTTGGTTGGTTTTCTTGGGGAATGAATTTTTTCCGGTTTTCTTTGGCCTGTAAATATCCGACTAAACTAAGCTGATAACGGCGAATATTTTCAATATAGCGATAAGCTTCATGTCCACGGGCATAGCCATAGGTGGTATTTGTATAATATTTTTTCTGGCTTAATAGTGGAATCCGTTTTTTGACATCGAGCCAGCTATCGGGATTTCCTTTCTGTGATGCCGTCAGTTTGCGGGCATCTAACATATGTCCATAACCCATATTGTAAGCTGCCAGTGCAAACCAGATGCGCTCATCTTTAGGGATATTTTCAGGGAGTCGTTTCATTAGATTTTGCAGATAGATCGCGCCTCCTTTAATACTTTCCTCCGGATCAAGGCGATCAACGACGCCTAACCCTTTAGCCGTCTGGTTGGTTAACATCATCAGGCCACGCACACCCGTGGGTGAAATTGCCTGTGGGTCCCAATGAGACTCTTGCCAGGCAATGGCAGCGAGCAGTTGCCAGCTGATATCACCGGAATATTTTTCAAATAGTGGCCGATAGGTAGGCAGAATATTATCGATGGCACTGAGAAAAGAGAGTGTATCGAAATAATCAAATGAGTGGACGTGACCAAAGTATTTCTCCTCCAATCGTGGCATGACATTTTTTTCCGTTAGCTGGCTGAAAAAATCCAGCATGGCAGCGTAAAGGCTGTGGTCGTCAATACGCTTTAAATACCATGTCAGTGGGTTATCTTCACTCACATCAAAAGCGACGGCCAGATTAGGGTGAGTACGTTGTTGCAACGCGACATTAATCGAGTCACCTAACGTATAATCCAGTTTACCTTCTGATACCTGTTCCAGTAGTTCGCGAGTGTTATATTGCGCAGTCTCTTCCCATTCGAGTTCAGGAAAATTCTCTGTTGCTATCTTTTTCAATGTGCTGGCATGAGCAGAACCAGAAGCGACCAGCAGTTTACCTTTTAAGTCTTTAAAAGAGCGAGGGCGTGGCGTTCCTTTGCGATAAATCAGTTGTTGGGATACAGAATAGTAAGCCGGACCTGTGCGGGTTTGATCCAGCCTTTCTTGATGATAAGTCAGGCCAGCGGCCAGAAAATCAGCCTCACCCTTTTCCAGATCATCAAATAACTGATTGATATTTGTTCTAAATTTGATTTCTAATTTGACGCCAAGGTAATTAGCAAAGCGTTGTACCAGCTCGTAATCAAATCCATTGGGTTCTTTCTTACCGGTAAGATGGATCAGAGGTGAGCTAATGGTGCTGATCCGTAGCTCTCCTCTGGTAATGATCCTGTTAATCTGCTCCTGCTGTTTATTCGGCCAACTGATGTTCAGACTAATGATGGCGGCAGAAAAAAGAGCGATAACAATGATAACGAAATAATTTATTTTTATATTATTCAAATGGTTATCTCTGTATAACGCAGTGTGGTGCTAGGTGGAAACGCGCTATATTGTTATGGTTAAATTTCCAGTGATTGAGCATTTTGCGGAACAAAAAAGGGCTGTGCAACCTAATTGATCCTATTTGTATGATTTGGCGATAGGATAATTGGCGGTAATAATCGTCACGCAAACGGTTTCGTCACGGGTGACAATCCTCTATAATGGCCTCATTTCCCCTTAGGCATCTATTAAGCTTTGCTTCTAAGATGAGAGAATTGATTACTATGAAAATTCTACGTGGTTCACCTGCTTTATCTGCATTTCGTATCACTAAACTCCTTTCTGTGTGCCAAGAACAGCAACTTCCGGTCAATGATATTTATGCGGAATATGTTCATTTCGCAGAGGTTAATGCATCTTTGAGTGATGTTGATTCAGCAAAGTTACAACAATTACTAAAATATGGACCTTCGCTGGCTGAACATGAACCCCAAGGTACATTGCTGTTAGTGACGCCTCGTCCGGGAACGATTTCCCCTTGGTCTTCCAAAGCAACCGATATTGCTCACAATTGCGGCCTGTCCCAGGTTGTGCGTCTGGAGCGTGGCGTGGCTTATTACATCCAAAGTGGTGAAATGAGTGATACACAGTGGCAAATATTGTCATCACTGCTGCATGATCGGATGATGGAAACGGTCTTTACTCAATTGGAACAGGCGGAGAAATTATTTTTTCGTCAGCAGCCCGTTCCGTTAAAACGCATTGATATTCTGCAAGCAGGACGCAATGCGTTAGAAACTGCCAATATTGAACTTGGATTGGCGTTGGCCCCGGATGAAATTGATTATCTGATGGACGCTTTCCAGAAATTAGGGCGCAATCCAACAGATGTTGAACTTTATATGTTTGCTCAGGCTAACTCAGAACATTGCCGTCATAAAATCTTTAATGCTGATTGGATTATTGATGGTCAGACGCAGCCAAAATCGCTGTTCAAAATGATTAAAAACACCTATGAGCAGACACCTGATTATGTCCTGTCAGCCTATAAAGATAATGCCGCTGTGATGGCGGGATCTGCTGTTGGCCGTTTCTTTGCTAGCGCGGAAAACGGTTCATATGATTACCATCAGGAGCAGGCTCATATTCTGATGAAAGTGGAAACGCATAATCACCCGACTGCGATTTCTCCTTGGCCTGGAGCATCGACAGGTTCTGGTGGTGAAATCCGTGATGAAGGGGCGACTGGTCGTGGTGCTAAGCCAAAAGCGGGTCTGGTGGGATTTTCGGTATCCAATTTGCGGATACCGGGTTTTGAACAGCCGTGGGAAGAGAATTTCGGTAAACCGGAGCGTATCGTCAGTGCTCTGGATATCATGATGGAAGGGCCTTTAGGGGGCGCGGCATTTAATAATGAATTTGGTCGTCCGGCGTTGTTGGGTTATTTCCGTACCTATGAAGAAAAAGTAAACAGTCATAACGGCAGCGAATTACGTGGTTATCACAAGCCCATCATGCTGGCAGGTGGGATTGGTAATATTCGTGATGAACATGTCAAAAAGGGTGAAATCTCTGTTGGCGCAAAATTGATTGTGCTTGGTGGTCCGTCCATGAACATTGGATTGGGCGGAGGGGCCGCATCTTCTATGGCATCGGGGCAATCCGATGCTGATCTGGATTTTGCTTCGGTTCAACGCGATAACCCGGAAATGGAGCGCCGTTGTCAGGAGGTGATCGATCGCTGTTGGCAGCTAGGCGAAAACAACCCGATTCTGTTTATTCATGATGTGGGCGCTGGTGGGCTTTCTAATGCGATGCCTGAGCTGGTCAGTGATGGTGGTCGCGGTGGACGATTTGAGTTACGCAAAATTCTTAATGATGAGCCGGGGATGAGTCCGCTGGAAGTCTGGTGTAACGAATCACAAGAGCGTTACGTACTGGCGGTTGCACCGGAACAACTTCCGCTGTTTGAGGAGATTTGTCGGCGAGAGCGTGCACCTTACGCCGTTATCGGCGAGGCAACAGAGGAACGTCATTTACGGCTTAATGATGAACACTTTGATAACCAGCCAATCGATATGCCTTTGGATGTACTGTTAGGTAAAACGCCAAAAATGTTGCGTAATGTCACTACATTAAAAGCGAGCGGTGAGAGCCTTGAGCGTCGGGATATCGATCTGACAGAAGCCGTTAAACGCATTATGCATTTACCGGCGGTGGCAGAAAAAACCTTCCTGATCACGATAGGCGATCGCTCTGTCACTGGTATGGTTTCTCGTGATCAAATGGTGGGTCCGTGGCAGATCCCGGTTGCGGATTGCGCTGTTACCACCGCCAGCCTTGATAGCGACTATGGCGAAGCGATGTCTATGGGGGAACGTGCGCCGGTCGCTTTGCTGGATTTTGCGGCTTCCGCCCGAATGGCGGTCGGTGAAGCGCTGACTAATATCGCTTCTGCTTATATTCAGGACTTAAAACGCATTAAACTTTCAGCAAACTGGATGTCTGCTGCGGGTCACCCTGGTGAGGATGCCGGTTTGTATGCGGCGGTTAAAGCGGTGGGTGAGGAATTGTGTCCAGCGCTAGGGCTGACTATTCCAGTGGGTAAAGACTCCATGTCGATGAAAACCCGTTGGCATGACCAAGGTGAGGAGCGTGAAATGATGGCTCCTTTGTCACTGGTGATTACTGCTTTTGCCAGAGTGGAAGATGTCCGCCGTACAGTCACGCCGGAGCTTTCCACCGATGAAGATAATGCGTTGTTATTAATCGATCTGGGGAAAGGAAAGAACACGCTGGGCGGTACCGCATTGGCACAGGTTTACCGTCAATTGGGTAATAAAACCGCGGATGTACGTAGTGCTGAACAATTAGCGGGTTTCTTCAATGCAATTCAGCAACTGATTTCGGAACAAAAATTACTGGCTTATCACGACCGCTCTGATGGTGGTTTGTTGGTAACCTTGGCTGAAATGGCTTTTGCCGGCCATTGTGGCATTGAAGCTGATATCAGTGTATTTGATGAAGATATTCTGGCTGCCCTCTTTACAGAAGAGTTGGGTGCTGTAGTTCAGATTCGTGCATCGGATAGAGGGTTAGTTGAAAGCGTCTTAGCAGAACATGGCTTGGCTGATTGCGTACATTATTTGGGTAAAGCCAAAGCAGGCGATGATTTTGTTATCTTTAGTGGCAACACGGAAGTGTATCGCCAGAATCGCAGTACCTTGCGCTTATGGTGGGCAGAAACCACATGGCAAATGCAGCGTCTGCGTGATAACCCGGCGTGTGCAGATCAGGAACATCAGGCTAAACAGGGTAATCAAGACCCTGGACTGAATGTAAAACTGACCTTTGATATTTCAGAAGATATTGCGGCGCCTTACATTTTGCAGCAGGTAAAGCCGAAAGTGGCTGTACTGCGTGAGCAGGGCGTTAACTCCCATGTTGAAATGGCTGCGGCGTTCCACCGAGCAGGTTTTGAGGCGATTGATGTTCATATGAGTGATTTGTTGTCTGGACGCATTGGATTGAGCCAATTCCAGACACTGGTTGCCTGTGGTGGCTTCTCGTATGGTGACGTATTGGGGGCAGGTGAAGGTTGGGCGAAATCAATTCTGTTTAATGAACGTGTCCGTGATGAATTTGCCGCTTTCTTTGCACGACCAGATACGTTGTCGCTGGGTGTTTGTAATGGTTGCCAGATGATGTCTAACTTGCGGGAGTTGATCCCGGGTGCAGAACATTGGCCGCGTTTTGTACGTAACCGTTCAGAGCGTTTTGAAGCACGATTCAGTTTGGTGGAGATTACTAACAGTCCGTCACTGTTCTTCCAAGATATGGTTGGTTCTCGTATACCGATTGCGGTTTCTCATGGGGAAGGGCAAGTAGAATTCCGTGATAGACAGCATCTTGAGATGCTTGAAAGCAACCAGTTAGTGGCTTTGCGTTATGTGAATAACTATGGTCAGGTTACGGAAAACTATCCCGCTAACCCCAATGGTTCAGTGAATGGTATTACCGCAGTGACTAGCCTTGACGGTCGAGCAACTGTGATGATGCCGCATCCAGAAAGGGTATTCCGCACGGTAAATAACTCTTGGCACCCAGATGAGTGGCGCGAAGATGGCCCGTGGATGCGAATTTTCCGTAATGCTCGTAAGCAGTTAGGGTAAGTACCGCGGTGTAAGTAAATGGTGTCAGCCGGTTTTTTCCGGCTGACAGTGTTCATTGGCTTGATTGTGATTCTTTGTTTCGTAACTAACGTGAGATCACAATTGAAGCCATTTTTTTATTTATTTCAATTCATTTTGAAACGGTATTTGATTAGTCAAAAAATATTCATTAAATGGAACATACGAGGCATCATAGTCCAATAAGTTTTCTACTGGAAGTGATAACCGGATTGAATGCCTACATTTTCTAACTCAAAAACCGAATCTGAGTTTACATACTTCTGAATTGACTGTTTTTAAAAATATCTAAGGTTATATATGTAAAAATAGGCTGTAAGAAATGAAATTCAGTCTATTTTAAACATTGTATTTACCATCCTAGATAATAATCATCAGCTAACCAGTATGGTCTGTTTAAATTAAACCACTCTTGTAAAAGATTTTCTGTCACACAAAATGCCCCTTCTGTCCACCCTTGTTGACTTGAATAAGCTTCACCAATGATATGAATTGATTCATCGCATATAGGACGGCGCATATAAGGCATTACTTCATTAACATGAATTCCTGCATGCCAGGCATGATAGCCGCCGCCATAAGGATCTTGAGACCAATCTTTAATTCGTGCAATATAAGGGGGTGGAATCTTTATTCCATGTAGTTCTTCAACTTGGCTCATAGCTTCATCAACTAAGTTTTTAGAAGCTTCATTACCTGGCACAAATATTTGCTCAATTTTTTCTTTCGATACCAATTTAGTAGAATGTGGTTCAAACTTTTGTAGATATTTGTTATCAGGGTTTACATCATCGAATTTAAAACTTTTATTATATTTCTGCTGTATAAGAGGATTCCAGAACGATACTGTACGCATATCGTTATAGCTGCCTAAGAACAAGGAGTGTGAATTTTTAGGATCAGTACCAAAATAATAGCACTGACGTATAGGTAGATCTGTAATTGATTCTCCTGCGGTTGCGCCGAAATCTTTTGTCCACCACGGATATTCAAATCCCATTAATAGTTTGAAAGAGGGTTCACTAAATACTGAGTCTATGTTTCTTTGTAATTTATTTCTTTTTGTTTTATCAAAGAAAAAATTCTCTTGATCTAAAAGTTTTAAAGACCATCTTGGCATAGCCAAAATTACCTTGTCAGCATAGACTGTCCAGTAATATTTACCCTTTTTATTCCAAAATTTAAGAGTATAATTCCTCTTTCCATTTGAATATTTCTTAAAAGTTACAAGTTGATTTTTCATCCATAACTGAGATCCTTTAGCTTCATTATAGTTCTTGGCTAACGCATAGGCGAGCTGATCATATCCATTCTCTATGGTTCTGTATTTAACATTATCTGATGAAAAATCACCTACCATATAAGGCATTGCCTCTGCGGAATTCCAGTTTATTGTATTTGAAAAATATCCTCCACAATCGGCTAAGAAAGAGTAGCCCTTTTGCCCAATTCGATCTTTTATTAAGTTCCAAAATCCAATTTCTCGGACTTTCATTCCATTATAAGAGCTATTTTCTTTATAGTAAGATAAATTAATCTTTATATCATCCCATTGTCGAGCTCTTATTTTAAACTCATAAGCGTATTTATTTATTCTTTTTACTGAGTCTCCATATTTTTCAACAAACCATGGATCATCTGTTAGGACATCATAAATTACCTTGTTAAACAATTGATTGGGGCTATAACCTTCTTCATTTTTGTTGAGATAATAGTGTGTTTTGAATTCTTGGTTATTTTCTTGTGCAATATCCCATGCATTACCTTTAAAGCGTTGTTTACGGGAATAATAAAAGTGGTTTTTTGGATCTCCTAATGGAAATGATTTGTAATTTAGTAGAAAAATATCTTCGATAAGAGTAGTTGTAATTTTTTGAGAAGTCATGTAGCGCATGCCACCTAATTCTCCAATGATATCTGTCCCTGGTAATTTAATAGAAAGTAGACGACCACCAATACGATCATCCAGATCGAAGATATGAACTGAAGAGGGAGGGTGAATATTATCTGAGTATTCACCTGTCAATAAACGATATCCAGCATATAAGCCAGATACACCGGCTCCTATTATAGCGACATCAATAGATAGCCCATCTTGGCTGTCATCTTTATATGAAATTTGATCCATTTCAATTCTTGAATTAGTCATGTTGGTTTCCTTTTTATATATTAATATTAGATTTTAAATGGAGTTATGTCATAAAATGTATGGCCATTAATAGCTAATTGAGCACATATCTTGCCAAGTAATGGCGTGAATTTAGCACCCCATCCAGAGGTATAAACGACAATATTTGAATGACCTGGTAACGAATCTAAGTAGAAAGGTTTGTCATCCTTTGGCATTGTTAACATGCATGTAGATGTAAATTTGGGTTCTGGGTCAAGATATTCCATATGGTTCTTAACCCATTGGTTTGTACCTTCAAAATCACTTTTTGTTGGTGGTATTCGTTGCTCTGGACTGTCATAAATTCTGAATGGATAATCTGGCGCTACTCTAATGTAGCCTGGGTTTTTCCAGGGTGCTTCAGGGAACCCATAATATAAGTTACTATTTTTATCATTAGGTTTTTGGAATACAAACCATGTTGGATAGTTTATTACGGGATTTTTTTTACGAAAATATGAAGAAACCATATCCCAGATTTCTAAATTAAGTGTAGTACCCAAAGGCGAGATTAATTCATTGGTATATGGACCAACGGCCATAACGATTTTTTTGCCGTGATATATTTCTTTATTTGTCGTTACAATTACTTCATTACAGCCATCTGATTCAATTTTTGTTACTGGATTGTACTCTTTAAAATGTACTCCATTATTGTGAGCAATATTATAGAGGGTTCTTAAAGTTGCAGGTAGATTAATAATACCACCGTTGGCTTGGAAAAATCCTACATAATCATCAGGTATATTTTTAAATTGACACCAAGCTTCAATTTCTTTTGCGGTTAAATATTGATAAGGAATACCCATTCTTTTCATTGTATTAATGGCAGAATTAACTCCTCCTTCGGTTGTTGGGATTGTTGGATCTCCAAACCAAAGGCTACCAACATATGAAATAAGCTCAGTTACTGTTTGTTTTTGGAGCCGTTCCCATTCTGGGGCAGAATCAATAACCAATTGGGTCATAAAGTTATTATTGTATTGAAAGCGGAATTGACGGGAAGCTTCTGCGCTACTAGATAATTGATTAAAGAATGAAGATTGCTCTAGGACGAGAACATCTTTTCCGTTTAATGCAGTGTGTCCCCCAAAAAAGGATGTTGCATTATATGCTGTGGAAAGGCCGATCAATCCACCACCAATAACGATTAACTCATATATTTTAGCCATAAGCGTACCTTTATTGTAGTATATACTTTGTAAAATACAGAATATTTACTGCCTATCCTGATGAAAATAATTGGTACAGGCAGTTTGAATACGGGATAACTTAATTTAGCTATTTGATAGCTAACTAATATAAATATACAAGTCTTTTAGGACTATATATTTATATTCTTTTTTCTAAATTAATAAACTTCGTAGTTTTGGCCGGTTTGAGCTCCATCGACACTTTTTCTAAAAGTAAGTGCTACACGGCTAGCAGGGACAGCATTAAAGCCTGGGAAAAACGCACCGTACTTATCCAATGATTCCTGTAAGACATTAGGGCTAACGCTATTTATGCGAATTCCTCTTGGCATTTCGATTGCTGCACATTTTACAAATGCCTTAACACCACCATTTGCCATAGCTGCTGATGCTCCTTGTAGTATAGGGTCGTCCATTATAATTCCAGTTGTTAAAGTAAAACTTCCGCCATCGTTAATATAGTCCATACCTAACAGTACTAAGTTAATTTGGCCTTTAAGTTTACTGTTTATTCCTATTTCGTTTAACTCTGGAGTTAATTCTGAAATTGATCCAAAATGTGCGCTACCTGTTGCACTGACTACAGCATCAACTTTGCCAATTCTCTCATACATACTCTTAATACTATCAACGGAAGTTATATCAACTACAACATCTAAGCCATTCCTTCCGGCACGAATGACTTCGTGATTTTTTTCTAATTCTTCCGAGATTGCTTTTCCTATTGTACCGCTTGCTCCAATAACAATAACTTTCATTTCTGTTTACCTTTTCCTAGTTAATAAAATTTTCTCGACTACATCGTTGCATAATGAATATTACTTTTAACTCTATATAGGTGGAAGTCTCTAATAATGCTAGAGTATAAAATGAAATTTTCAACTCCAATAGTTGAATCAAACAACAGTGAGGGGTGAATTTGTATAAAATAAGTACAAATTGGGTGTTTTTAAGACATTTTTAGGGCATTTTTAAGATGTTTTTAAATAGTATTCATAAAAATATAGTCTAAATTGAATGTATATTATACATTTTAATGTTATTTTTATCTAAAAAGTGTTTAAAAACGGTATTTTTTATTACTAATTTAAGTTTGAATATATTTTTTACTGAATACCAAAAACATACTGTCAGAAATTTATGGTATCCAAAAGAGTGGCGCGAAGATGGCCCGTGGATGCGAATTTTCCGTAATGCTCGTAAGCAGTTAGGGTAAGTACCGCGGTGTAAGTAAATGGTGTCAGCCGGTTTTTTCCGGCTGACAGTGTTCATTGGCTTGATTGTGATTCTTTGTTTCGTAACTAACGTGAGATCACAATTGAAGCCATTTTTTTATTTGTTTTAGCATTCCATCCAGAGGTATAAATGGCTATGTTTGGATGGCCTGATATTGAATTTAGATAGAAAGCTTTTTCACGCTTTAGTTAATATAAGTATATAAATTTTTTAGACTTATATATTGAACGTATGGAAATGAGCTAGTTTTGTCGAATGCGAAGTTGATAGATAAACCGATTTCGATCCCAGTCGTGTTGTTTGAGGATAGACCTATTAATAAGGAGTTGGAGTTTAATAGAACGAATAGAAAGAATCACATCATCCTGACCTCAGAGAGTAAATCGGGGTGACGATCCAACACCTTAAGTAACTTCACCAAAGCTAGAGATGGCTTGGTCTTGCCGTTTTCATAGCGCGAGAAAGCATTGATACCACCGCCGAAGATTTCAGAAGCTTCCCGCTGATCAAGCGCGAGCTTCTTACGTACTCTGGCAATGAACTTAGGATCGACTATGGCCGCGTTGACTTGCTTCGAGAATGTCCGCATTTCGCACATGACACGTTCCGATTCCGCAGCATCCAAAATAGATTCGGCGCAGGCAGGGCAGAAGTCGCCTGTTACCGCAGAAATGATAGTGGCTTCGCCCTTGTAAGTATAGGGCAGATCGCGGGTGTCATGGATAAGTTCCGCTGCACCGCAAACAGGGCATTTCATGTTCATAGCTCCTATTCATAACTCTTTGAAGGATACGATCAGCACGTCATCAATGACCGTCAGTTTCAGATACACGTCGCCTACTGGTATATTTGGTCGGTACACGTCTTGCCAGACAGTGTGATCAGAGTAAGTAGTCATACTCTTGTAAAAGTCTGCTGGAGTGAGCGCCATCACCACGGCCAACATATCGGAGAACTCAAGCCCCAACTCGTTCGCACCGACTCGCGCTGCATGTGTGGTACGTACCTTTCCAGCTTCAATCAAGGCCTTGACCACTGATAACTTACAATGTGGGGTTCGTTTTTCCATATGAGCGGATATTAACCTAGTTGGTTAGTATAATGCAATAGTTTGATCTTAGTGATAAGTGTTATATCAAAGGGTTAGGGATAGAGCCCTACCATCAATCTTTATCGGGGCGCTTAATATAGAAGTCTTTTAGACTTATAAATAAGATTCCAAAATAGTACTGCATATTATACTACTCATTGTCAGTCATTGTTGATCAAATTCCGTAGGTTATTTCGAAGTTCATTAGAAGATATAACTCGTCCAGATTTTATATCTTTTTCAGCCAAAGAGAGTAGGTATAACAAAGCTATTTGTTCTCGCTGCATCTCAAATTGAGTCGGATCTTGAACCATATATAGAGGTTCCCCGTTTTTGGTTTGACTCATATTTCCCCCGAATAGAGACCTGTTTCTGCTTCTATCTACGATGGTACATCATTGGCTGATAAAGACCAGATATTAGGCAAATAATATAGGCTATTGGCATGATATCAGTGCTGGTAATTCAGATGTGAAAGTCTTATATCGGTGAATTCCCAGATGTTTAGATGTCTAATTGCTCCATTGTCTCAATTACCCGACAAACATGCGTTATGGATGTCTCAAAAAGGAGACATTTAATTATTTGATTTTAATCTATTTTTATTTACATGATTGTAGATGTCTTTAATTGGCGACAAAAAATAAATTTTACTCATACCGGAGAAGAAACTGTTTGGTTGCTGAAACGTTACGTTTACTTTTTTCTAAAGTAAAAACAGCTAGTTATAATTAAAATTTTAATGTTGGCATGGAATCTGCATTAAGCTGGAACAGTTGCTCATTCAACTTCTTATGTCGGCCCACATTTAGGTGGAGAAATGCCACATAAACCATCGAATGATGCCAGAGTAAGGTGCCTACCGTCCAACTCAGTGATATCGCTTTCGAGCCTTATCAAACATCGGGCGACACGTGGAGTGAGGCACCACCTATGTCTGACTGTAGATAAACAACGGGCATAAGTCACCCTCACTGGCGGGATAGTAGCAAAAACTATTATCCCGTCGTCATCGCTCAGGTGTTTACCTGCTCCTTTGTACTGTTTGCGTCTTACACTGATTTTCAGTCACAGCAAAATTTATCAGCCGATGGGTTTTTCTATCAGCCCTTTGTCGGTTAGCATTGGTGTACTGACAGGTTACGAGATGATTTCCTTGAAAAAATGGCGTTTATTTCCGCGCTCATTGCGCCAATTAGTGGTCATGGCCTTCTGGCTGGTGTTATTGCCGTTGTTGGTTTTGGCTTATCAGGCTTATCAGAGTCTTGATCAACTCAGTGAGCAAGCGGCTGATATAAACCGCACCACGCTAGCGGATGCCCGCCGCAGTGAAGCTATGACAGGTATTGCATTAGAGATGGAACGTAGTTACCGCCAATATTGTGTGTTGGGGGATAAGACGCTGGAAAACCTCTACCAAAGGCAATATCAGCAATACTCTAAGATGCTAAAAGATCAGATGGTTATACTTGATGATCAACAACATATTAAGACGCTTAACAGCTTATTGTCGCCATTGACAAAAATCGCTTGTCTCAATAGTGAACCTACCCAACCTGCCGCTCAATTACTTGAGCAATTCTCCAATGCTAATAGCCAAATGGTACAGGCTACCCGTGATATTATTTTCAGCCGGGGAGAACAGCTACAGAGAGATATTGCTGAAAAAGGGCAATTTTTTGGCTGGCAGAGTCTTATTTTATTTCTACTGAGTGCGTTATTGGTCGCGTTATTTACTCGCATGATTATCGGGCCGGTTAAAGGGATTGAACGCATGATTAACCGATTGGGAGAAGGGCAATCATTGGGCGTTCGCATAGATTCTTTTCAGGGGCCGCGAGAACTCCGTTCTTTGGCACAACGGATTATCTGGCTCAGTGAACGCTTGGCTTGGTTAGAATCACAACGCCATGAGTTTTTACGTCATATTTCTCATGAACTGAAAACACCGCTGGCAAGTATGCGGGAAGGGACAGAATTACTGGCTGATGAAGTGGCAGGGCCATTAACGGCTGATCAGCAAGAAGTGGTTGCTATTCTTGATAATAGTAGTAAACATTTACAGCAATTGATCGAGCAATTACTGGATTATAACCGCAAACTGGCAGATGGCCCGACGGAGCAACATCAGGTTTCTCTGCGAGAAATTGTTAATGAGGTAGTTTTATCACACAGTTTACCCGCGAGATCGAAAAATATTCAGACGGAAATCCAGCTTGATGCTGATATTTTATGGGCAGAGCCTACGCTATTAATGCGGGTGATTGATAATCTCTACTCTAATGCGGTGCACTATGGCGCCGAATCCGGTAACATCTGGGTTTCAAGTCGTCAGATTGGCAAATATGTTCAAATTAATGTTGCTAATACCGGTACGCCAATCCCGGAATCAGAACGCAGTATGATTTTTGAACCGTTCTATCAGGGAACGCTCCAGCGTAAAGGTGCAGTGAAAGGCAGCGGTCTTGGGCTAAGTATTGCGCAGGATTGTATTAAGCGTATGGGGGGCGAACTGATATTAATTCAGAGCGAATTTGCTGACGTATGTTTTCGTATTAAATTGCCATTAGCTGCTGAGAATGAATAAATAATGCATAACAGGTCTACTTACCGTTTTGTACGAAAGACGGATCGGCGGAATATTGCAGTACAACTTGGGAAAAACGTATTGGTTGCCAGATTGTTATTACCACGAGTTTCAGTTTGGGGTTTTAGCATGATGCTGCTGCTCTTCATCGTTTTTTTATTGGCGGGTTGCGTCAAAAATCCGGTTAATAATAATTTAACGGCAGTTACGCAAATGGTAATACCAGAGCAACGGGTGACGGATTACCGTATTGCCGAGTGTGAGTTAATGTGGGATTTAGAGACGCCGACATCGATTGAGAATGCGCTTTACTGGCTGCGACTGATGGATTGTTCAGATCGCCTGACATCAGCGAAAGCACGTAATATGGCGAAATACACGCTTCCGGTTACTTGGGATATGGCTTTTAAACAAAGTATTTTACTTAACAGGGCCGGGCCTACATTGTCTGAGCGTCGGAAAATGATTGAAAACTTCAACAAATACCGGTTGAAATTCCCAGACCCGTTGCGACCGTTATTACAGTTATGGCGTGAGCAGCAGGTTCAGCAAATTACCGTTGCTGAGGAGCGGGCAAAATTCCAAAAATTACAGGCAGATACGGATAATAAACTTGATCGTCTGCGTGAAAGTCGCGCACGGTTGGAGTTTGAGCTACAGCAAACTTCTCGTAAACTGGAAAACCTGACAGATATTGAACGTCAGCTCTCTTCCCGTAAACAAAATCAGGGGAGTGCTGGCTCAGGCAATTCGGATAAACATGTTGAAACGCCAGCGACGACGGCATTACCTAACAAAAACAGTACGCCAAACAATACCTCTGAATCAGATAAAGGAGTAGCACCATGACAGCGCGTAAACCAGCCCATCTTCTTCTGGTTGATGATGATCCTGGTTTGTTGAAATTGTTGGGAATGCGTCTTACCAGTGAAGGCTTTCGTGTCACAACCGCAGAAAGTGGCGGTGAAGCGTTGAGATTGTTAACTAAAGAAAAAATCGATTTGGTGATCAGTGACCTGCGTATGGATGAAATGGATGGTATGGCACTGTTCGCTGAAATCCAGAAGCAACAACCGGGCATGCCGGTTATCATTCTGACGGCTCATGGCTCAATTCCAGAGGCAGTAGCGGCCACTCAACAAGGTGTCTTTAGTTTTCTGACTAAACCCGTTGATCGGGATGCGCTTTATAAAGCGATTGATGGCGCATTGGCGTTGACCACGCCTGCCAGTGATGAACAGTGGCGGGAACAGATAGTTACCCGCAGTCCTGCTATGTTGCGTTTGTTGGAGCAGGCGCGAATGGTTGCTCAATCTGATGTCAGTGTACTGATAAACGGTCAGAGTGGTACCGGGAAGGAAGTGCTAGCCCAGGCAATTCACCGTGCCAGTCCACGGGCGAAAAAGCCGTTTATCGCGATTAACTGTGGTGCTTTGCCGGAACAACTCCTTGAGTCGGAACTGTTTGGTCATGCTAAAGGTGCATTTACCGGTGCGGTCAGCAGCCGTGAAGGGTTATTCCTTGCCGCACAGGGGGGAACGCTGTTTCTTGATGAAATCGGTGATATGCCACAGGCTTTGCAGGTTAAATTATTGCGCGTATTGCAGGAACGTAAAATACGCCCGCTCGGCAGTAACCGTGATCTGGATATTGATGTGCGGATTCTCTCAGCGACTCACCGTGATTTACCGAAAGCAATGGCAAAAAATGAGTTTCGCGAAGATCTCTATTACCGCCTAAATGTGGTGAACTTGAAAATTCCAGCTTTGAATGGCCGGGTTGAAGATATTCCTTTATTGGCGAATCATCTGTTGCGTGAATCAGCGAAACGCCATAAACCTTTTGTCCGTAGTTTCTCAGTTGATGCGATGAAATGCCTGATGGCGGCAAGTTGGCCTGGCAATGTGCGTCAGCTTGTTAATGTGATCGAACAGTGTGTTGCGCTGACTACTGCGCCGGTTATTAGTGAAGCCTTGGTTACGCAGGCACTAGAAGGGGAAAATACCGCATTACCCACTTTTGTAGAAGCCAGAAATCAGTTTGAACTGAATTATCTGCGTAAATTACTGCAAATGACCAAAGGGAATGTGACTCATGCGGCGCGTATGGCGGGACGTAACCGGACTGAATTCTACAAATTACTGGCGCGTCATGAATTGGATGCGAATGATTTTAAAGAATAACTTTTCTGCTGCCCGGGAAGTTTTTACACTGGTATAAAGATTGGTGGCTTGGGAGAGCCAAATTGTATGAGCCGTACTCTTAATATTGCCCTTGCACAGCTTAATTGGATGATTGGCGACATTGAAGGCAACTGTGAACGTATGTTGCAGACAGTACAGGAACAACAGCAACAAGATGCTGATTTGGTAATGTTTTCTGAACTGGCAATATCCGGTTATTCTCCAGAAGATCTATTATTCCGAGCTGATTTTCATCAGCGTTGCCGTGAGCAATTGGCACGTTTACAGGCTGCCAGTTGTCAAACTGCTATTTTAGTTGGTCATCCTTGGGAGCAGGACGGGGAGATTTACAACGCACTTTCCTTATTCTGGCAAGGAGAGATCTTGGCCCGTTATTTCAAGCAACGGTTACCAAATTATGGTGTTTTCGATGAGAAACGCTATTTTAAAGCGGGCGATCAAAGCTGTGTTGTGCCATTTAAGGGTTACAATCTCGGCTTATTGATTTGTGAAGATTTATGGTTTGATGAGCCGATTGATGCCTTGAAACAGGCTGGTGCAGACTTAGTTCTTTCTATCAACGCTTCGCCATATAATCGTGAAAAACCTTATATCCGTTATGAACTGATTAGAGAACATTGCCGACGTACAGAGTTACCCATGATTTATCTTAATCAGGTTGGGGGTCAGGATGAGCTGATTTTCGACGGCTGTTCTAAAGTTTTTAATGCAAGTGGTGAAGTGACTCATCGGTTAGCCGCATTTAATGAACAAATCCAACAATGCCGCTTTAATGAATTAGGGATTGAACCTATGGTTAATCCGGCACCTGAATTACCGCCATTGCAGCAGGTATATCAGGCATTAGTCCTTTCAGTGCATGATTACGTTCGCAAAAATGGCTTTCAAGGCGTGTTGTTAGGCTTATCTGGGGGCATTGACTCTGGCTTAACGTTGGCAATTGCTGTTGATGCATTGGGTAAAGATCATGTTCAGGCGGTTATGATGCCATTCCGTTATACATCTGAAATGAGTATAGAAGATGCTAAAGAACAGGCTGATATGTTGGGTGTTGAGTTTAATGTGGTGTCGATTGAACCGGTGTTTGATGCATTTATGGCACAATTTGAACCTCTGTTTGCGGGTACGGCCAAAGATACCACCGAAGAGAATTTACAGGCGCGTTGCCGTGCCGTTATTCTGATGGCGATGTCTAATAAACGCCATCGTCTTGTGCTGACAACCAGTAATAAGAGTGAATCAGCGGTGGGGTATTCCACATTATATGGTGATATGGCGGGTGGTTTTAATGCGCTGAAAGATGTACCGAAAACATTGGTATTTGAATTAGCAAAATATCGTAATACCGTTTCGCCGGCGATACCTCAACGAGTCATTGATCGTCCGCCATCGGCAGAATTGGCACCCGGACAGCTTGATCAGGACAGTTTACCGCCTTATGACATTCTGGATGCTATTCTGGAAGGTTATGTGGAACAGGATAAGTCGGTTGATGAGCTGGTGGCGGCAGGGTTTGATGAACAAATTGTACGTAAAGTTGTTCGTTTGGTTGATATCAACGAATATAAACGTCGTCAGGCTCCGATGGGACCGCGTATTACGCTACGTAATTTTGGTAAAGACAGACGCTACCCGATTACCTCTGGTTTCGGCCGTAAAAACTGGTAACAACAGGAAAACTTCATGAAAAAGATTGATGCGATTATCAAACCTTTCAAACTAGATGATGTGCGTGAAGCTCTGGCGGAAGTGGGTATCACCGGAATGACGGTAACAGAGGTGAAAGGTTTTGGGCGCCAAAAAGGTCATACAGAGCTGTATCGCGGTGCAGAATATATGGTGGATTTTCTGCCAAAAGTGAAAATAGAAATTGTCGTGCCAGATGATATTGTCGATACCTGTGTTGAAACTATTATGCAGACGGCACAGACCGGGAAAATCGGTGATGGTAAAATATTTGTATTTGATGTAGCGCGTGTTGTGCGTATCCGCACCGGTGAGCAGGATGAAGAGGCGATTTAACTTAATTTGAATTTTTTGGGGTGGTGACAGGCAGATAAAAAAGCCACCCCTATAAAGATAAGATGGTAGCTGAGGCTAATAGATTAAACGCTAAAGCGAAATTGGATATTGGCATACAGAATCAAAATATTGGCTAATATAAGAAATATTAAGAATGCAGTAAAGCCCTGTTAATATAATATAAAGATTAGATAAATATATTAATCAACCATAACCAGTGATGTGGTTAATTAAATAATCATATAAATCAATTGATTTCAAACCTCCAAGCCTAGCCATATACCGTTTTGACAAAGAAATTTATCTTTTGCAAATCGCGCATCATGATTAATAAATGATAATATTTTCTCAATCACTGAATGTTTTTTTAAATTAATTGATTACCTCTAACTTTAATAATTATTCTTAATCATAAATTTATTGTGAGAATTTAAGGCCATCTTTGAAAAAACAATTAAAATTGTATTGTTGTGTGGTTTCTTTCTTGTCAGATAAAGAAGGAGCCTCTCAACTATTTTATGATTCATTTAAATTTCTTATCTTTTTTAAGCTGAATAGTAATACCTTGTAAATTTGGCTTAAAATATGGAGGTACATGTGACTGATTTTCATAACTTTGACGTTTATTTGTCTCAAATCATGAATTGGCACTTTTCGCCTGAAACCGGATCGCCGTTTTGGCTTGAAAAACGCAAAATATTGGATTTCGATCCATTGCAAGATATACGTACTTTCTCTGATTTAAGGCTATTTCCCGATATTGCTGATGAACTTCGGGATGTTCCGACTGAAAGCTTGGTGCCTCGTGGTTTGCAAAATGCGGCCATTGCGGGGGTATTTGAAAGTGGAGGGACGACAGGACGACCCAAACGTGTTGTCGTCTTTGAAGAGTGGTTAGAGCAGTTAGTGGCCTGGCGTTTGAGTGATATGAAAGTCGTTAATACGGGGGCAATAAAGAATACCTTGGCGCTGGTCCCTTCTGGTCCTCATGTTATCGGGGCAATAAGCCGTCTTCGTGCTCGTGCTAATGGTGGGCATTTCTTCACCGTGGATTTAGATCCACGTTGGGTTAAAAAGATGATCCAACAAGGTGATCTTGCTGGGATGGAGGCTTACTGCGAGCATATTCTCGATCAGGCTGAAGATATTATTAATAGACAAAATATTAGTTACTTAATTGTCACGCCGCCACTTTTAGAACGAATGGTTAGGAGAGCGGCGTTGGTCAGTCATTTGAATAAGAGTTTGGACCTTATTGCTTGGGGTGGAACTCACATGGACCCAGATACACAGGCATTTTTGCAATCCTCAATTTTCCCTGATGTCAAAATAACAGCCAGTTATGGCAGTACAATGATACTGGGCGAATCTAAATCAAGAGATAATCAGGATTTTGAAGGGTCACCTATCTTTGACAGCTTTGCCCCTAACGTCCTTTTTGAAGTTATCGATCCACTGACGCAAAAACCGGTTCCTTTTGGGGAACGAGGTCGGGTTGTAATGAACTACATCAACAAGTTTGCTTTATTTCCGAATATCTTGGAACGTGATACGGCGGTGAGGATGCCAAGAATAGATGATTACCCAGGAGTTTCCGTTACGCTGGTGCGTCCTGTTGAGGAGATTTCTGGTCATGCGGTAATAGAAGGGGTCTATTAATGCTAATCGATAGTGTGAAGCCTGACGTAAAAACCGCAATGGAGAACAAATTGCAACAAGTGGAGGCTCTCGCACTGGGAGAATCCTATGTTACGCGCCGGCGTGCGGCTGTTATCAACGTGTTAGATGAAGTTGTTGGAGAAACTGCGATAGCGCCTCCCGTTTATATTTGTGAAGTTGTTCGCAAGATGAGAATTGCCCCCCGACTGAGGTTGGATGAAATTCATGCAGCAATGAAGCAGGCTGCAAAAATTTATTCCAGTGAGAGTGTCGCCGGGCTTTCTCCGGCAGAATATGTGCAATTGACACACCGTGTCATTGGGCTGCCAGCGAGTATTATCGAAAGGTCACTGATTGAAACTTCAGAAGTGCTTATGATGATGCCTGAGATAATCAAAGCATCTATGCCACATGGCGCTATTTGGCATGTGGATGATAGCAGAGTTGCAGAAGGATGTGCTTTATTCAGCCGACGAGCGGATGTGCTGGCTGTTCTGACTGGTGGCAATGGGCCGGGAGCGCATGCTTTGTGGCCGCAAGCTCTTGCTTTTGGGTATCGAATTTTAATTAAGCCTTCTGTTCGTGAACCATTCACCGCTCAACGATTAGTCTCCTCATTGCAACAGGCTGGGCTCGGAAACTATGTTGCGCTCATACCGACAGATCATCAAGGTGCTGACGAAATGGTTTCTGCGGCAGATCTGTCTATTATTTATGGCGGGCAAGATATCGTTAATAAATATCATTCGAATCCTAAAGTTTTAATCCAAGGACCGGGGCGTTCGAAAATTGTGGTAGGTTCAGATGTCAATATTGATGAAGCAGTTTCACTTGTTGCCCGATCGGTCAGTGCTCTTGGTGGTACCGCATGTGTTTCTGCCAGCGCGGTATTAATAGAAGGGGACCCTGTTGATTTTGGTCAACGTTTATCGGAAGCGTTTGATCAGATGGATGCCGAGGAGGCATTTCCATTAGGGTCATCGAATACCACGGCTTTATTACAGAAATCACTTTATCCTGAAAAAAATGAAGATCTTCGGTTGTTTGGTGAACAAACATCATCGGGATATATCCTTAGACCTTGCGTTACTGTTGTCGATAATCCAATAGATCCTTTAATTCAACGCGAACTTCCATTTCCATGCGTCACTGTTGCACCTTATGACCGTTTGAAGAGTTCACAAATGTTATCAGATTCGTTAGTTGTCACGGTATTCTCGAAAAAACCAGAAATTCTGGGTGCCGTTCTGAGTAATACAACTATCAGTAATGTTTATGCAGGAGATATTCCGACAACCTGGATGGCACCACTTGTACCGCATGACGGATATTTGTCAGAATTTTTGATGCATAGCCGAGGGGTTCGTATTCAGAAGAATTGGTTTACTTAAAATGATAAAGAGAAATGTAACGATATCAATCTATGCTAAAGACCCGTGACCGAATTGATTCAAATTTGAAAGATGACAGGTATATACAAAAACCGCGCCATAAGTCATTCATGGCGCGGTTTTTTATTATTTAGTGTTAAGTTGAAAATTTAAATCACTTTATGTGGACCAAAACATTCATAGTGAATAAATTGTTTATCTATTCCCATATCCAACCACTGTTTAGCGACATATTACATATCCAAAACAAAGCCTGTTTGAAAGTTATCAAATTCCACTTTGATGCTAACGTTGCATTTCATCATATTTCCTTATGACTTTATTGCCTGATTGATTAAAAAACATCATAATTGCTTCTTTTGTGATCATTTCGTTTAGGGTATATTTCAGACTGATAACTCAATTATAGGTAATAGTTGCTTATGGCTAATGATTTAAATGTGGAACGAACCGGGCTGGTTTTTACTCTTACGGCCGGTAATCTCCCTGCGAAAACTTTTGTTGTGGTTGAATTTACACTGAATGAAGCCTTGTCAACGCTATTCAGTTTGCAAGCCACAGTGACTTGTGCCAATCCAGATATTGATTTTGCGGATATTTTGGATCAATACGCCACATTGACCGTTTATCGTGACGGGCAGCCTGAGCGTTATATCACCGGGATTGTGACTCATTTTGTGCAGGAAACAACGGGCCGTTATCGTAGTTGTTATTACTTGACTCTCCACCCTTCCTTGTGGCGTGCCGGATTGCGGGTTAACTCTCGAATTTTTCAGAATAAATCCGTCACCGATATTATTGATAGGCTATTGAAAGAAAATGGCGTTCGGCAATTCTCTTGTCTATTGCGCTATGAACATCCAGTGCGGGAGTTCTGTGTTCAGTACGATGAGAGTGATTTGGCTTTTTTACAGCGTCTGTTAGCTGATGAAGGGATCTTTTATTACTATTACTTTGATCAGGATAAGGGCGAGCCGACAATGATTTTTGTCGACTCTTATACCAAGAATGGCTCTCTTTCACTGCCCTACAACCCAGAACCTGATGTTACAGGCAACCAGTGTTGCATCAGCCAGTTTCGTTGGGGAGAACGAGTGGGCATTGCTGAAATTTCGGTGAGAGATTACACATTTAAACATCCCCGGTGGCTTTCAGATTTTCAATTCCATGAAAATCACAGGTACATCGGCAATCAGCGTTCGGATTTAAATAGCTACTATTACTATGACTTTCCCGGACGTTATAAAGATGGAAATGGGCAGCGAATAAGTCAATACCGGTTGGAGGCATTGCGTAATGATGCTTTGCTTGGCAGTGGGCAAAGTGACAGTTTTGCTCTTTTACCGGGCATGTGGTTTACGCTTACCGATCATCCGAAAGAAAAATTTAATGCGCCGTGGCAAATAATCCAAATTACTCACCGCGGTCATCAACCTCAAGCGGATGAGTCCCATTTTGGTAGCAGAGGGACGACTTTGACGAACGGTTTTACCTTTGGTAGTCCCAATCGGGTATGGCGTCCCTTTCCTTACCCCAAGCCACATATTGATGGCCTGCAAATTGCCACCGTGGTGGGACCAGAGGGAGAAGAAATATTTTGTGATGAATATGGACGGGTACGGGTGCAATTTGCCTGGGATCGATATGGCAAGCTTAATGATCAAAGTTCTTGCTGGATAAGAGTTAGCCAATCTTGGGCTGGACACTGTTGGGGAATGATGACCATCCCGCGTGTTGGTCAGGAAGTACTGGTTGATTTCATGCATGGCGATCCTGACCAGCCGATTATTATTGGTCGTACCTATAATGCCATTAATCTCCCACCGAACCGTTTGCCGATGGCAAAAACGCAGATGGTAATCCGATCAAAAACCCATAAAGGGGAAGGATTTAATGAACTGCGTTTTGATGATGATAAAGGCGGTGAGGAAATCTATATTCATGCTCAGAAGAACATGAAAACGGAGATTTTAAACGATGAAATGGTCAATATTGCACATAATCAGACTCATCATATTAAACACGATGCTCACTTACGTGTTGATAATGAATATCGTGTTCTGGCGCAGCAAGATATTTCCGTTTCAACCGGACAAAAACTTCATATTAAAGCTGACGATGCGTTGTTGGTACAAAGTGGAAATGAAATTCACCTCAGTTCCGGGGCGAAGGTGGTTATTGATGCCGGCAGTGAGCTAACCTTACAGGCTGCGGGGCATTTTATTAAAATTGATGCCAGTGGTATCAGCAGTAGTGCCGGAATTAGTTTTGCCAGTGGAACACCGGGTATAGGCTCGGGTTGGGGAGGAAAACTGCCGGATATGCTGGATAAACTGAAACAGGTTAGTGCTGAAATATCCACTCCTGTTGCTCAAGAACCACTTAAAGAAATTTGTCTCAGTTGTTTGATGAAAACTGAACTTGAAGAAGCAATAACCGTTATCCGGGGGTAATTATGACACCTGAATTAAGTGAAAAATTGGTTAATTATCAGAAAGAACATCCCGGCATTCGGCTTTACGCGCTGGTGAATGGTTTGCAGTATGAACGCTGTTTTGGTGAGGAGATTAATTATATCGTGGGTGTCAACAATCCACTATTCCGGCACTATCCAGATTCAAAACTTGCATTTGCAGGCCCGTGGCTGTTTGATATGGAATATGCGAATCAATGGCAAGAGAAATTGTCAATACTTGAAGAAACGTATCCGGCAGTATCATGGTTATTAACCTCTCTGTCATTAGATAAGCTGACCCGCCATCTTGTGTCATATTTAAATATTCAACTGCCGACAAAACAGATGGCGCTTCTACGTTTTTATGATCCTCGTATTTTGCATCGCATCAGTGACATTTTTAGTCATGAGCAATTGTCTGCATTCACACATTGTATTAATAAATGGGTTTATCAATACAATGCCACTTATTATTCGGTGTCAGGAGTTCCATTATGATTGAATTGACTCAGGAACAGTTTGATATTATCACCAAGCTGGAAAAACAGACGGTGATTGATCGTATACAGGCCGAACTTCTTGCCAAACATGCGGATTTAATTCCTTCCCCATCTTCGCTGAACGAACGGTTAATGGCTGCTTATGATTATTTGCTGACATTAAACTTTCAGGATAAATACTTGATTCAATCCTATTTATCTCTGGTCGCGTTTAATCCTGATTTTCAGCATGCCTCGTCAATCAAGTCTGCTTTGGAATCTCCTGATCAGAAATCCGAGCAACAGTTTAAAGATATTCTTTGTATTGCAAAAAATAAGATAAACAGGAAACGTTAATATGCCAATACCATTATTAGCCCCTGTCGCTGTAGGTGCAGCTGAATATGTCGCCAGCGCCTGTGCTGGGGTATTAATTGCGGTCGGCATCATGGAAGCCGGTAAAGATAAATCCGTTATAGAGGATGACGACATTCACCGTAATAAAACGGACTTTGTAATAAGCCCTGAAATTACGGATGAAGACCGAAATATCGTCTGGAGTGCCGAAGCCTATGCGGATTTTTGGGAGGACGATGATTTAGGGGAAGAATCCGTTGATACCAGTGCGGTTCAGACTAAAGCCCAGTCTAAGGCGGAAGAATGTGAAAAAACGGAGACTAAAAAAGAGTGTCAGGCTTGTCTTGCTATTCCGGCAACAAATGAAAAGTATCGCAAAGTTAGTCGCTGGAGCGCCATCACGATTAACTATCAGCGATTTATTGCTAAAACTAAATATGACCCGGTCACGCAAATGATTCAGGAGTTTCAGTGCTTGAAAGTGACCTTTGATGGCTGGCGGCCAGCGTATTGTTTATTTCTAGAGGCCAAAGCGCGGTATGACCAGTTTTTTATTAGTGAGGGGAAACCCAAAAGTTGGTGGAAAGGTGATGAATCAGGCAAAAAACAGGCTGAAAGGCATCAAAAAGTCTGTGATGTTCTAGAAGGCACACCTTATGTAGAATGGCATTTTTTACAACCAATCAGTTATGCTTATTTTAAGGTACAGTTTAGCGAGTATAAAAATATCAGAGTTCATTATACCCCCTACGACAGTTTATTTTAATCTGAGGTCAACATGACAATAGTTCGTATAGAAATAAATGTACGTTATGAACAGCAAAAAACTATTACTGCTAATACGGCATTGATGGATTTGTTTCATATCACACAGCAAATCGATATATTTTTCGGGAAGAAAAAAACATGGTTTTTAAAAGGATATTCCCGAAAAGAGGCATTAAAACATATTGTGTTTGATGAACAAGGGCCTACAGACGAAGCAGTAAATTATTTTGAAAAATCTTATAAAAAAGACTTTCCTTCACTTATTGAAGGTATATGGGATGGTGAAAATGATGAGTTATCTAGTAGTGTTAGTTATAATAAATTGTCAACAAAAGGTCCTAACTGGGTTAGGTTAGAACTCAATTTGAAAATTGACAGTAGTCAGCTTGGTATTTCCAAGTTAATTGAACTTGTCAAATATCTAGTGACCAGCCGTGACTTCCCTTATATTCAGGTCGAAACCAACGAATATACATTACGGAATAAACAGGTTTTCCCTGATCGCTTAAGTGTTGGCTGGATGCTTTACCAGCCCCGCATTATTGATAAATCTTATCTGCCTATGGCGGAAGATGTGCTTCCTATGTATCAAAATAATGAACAGATAGGCACCCTGATTATTACCAAAAAAGGCATCTTTGATGGAAGGAATCAGGACGATATTGATAAATCCAATGATGTTGAAATTCAGTTGGTGGATCTGGGATTACTGCCATTAATTACCGAGGTTTAATGGGGATATTATTTGCCAATTGAAAAACGATGGATAACTTTAATGTCAAAAACGGTTATTCTGTTAGGTGATATGACAGATCATGGCGGTAAAGTTATTACCGCTATTGATGAGTATATTCACAATAGTGTTCATATTATTGCAAAAAATAATCTAAACAGGAGACGTTAATATGCCAATGCCCTTATTAGCCCCTGTCGCCGTGGGGGCGGCTGAATATGTCGCAAGCGCCTGTGCCGGGGTATTAATTGCAGTCGGAATCATGGAAGCGGGTAAAGATAAGTCCGTTATAGACGATGATAACATGCCCCATAAGAAAACGGACTTTGTAATAAGCCCTGAAATTACGGATGAAGACCGAAATATCGTCTGGAGTGCCGGAGCCTATGCGGATTTTTGGGAGGACGATGATTTAGGGGAAGAGTCCGTTGATACCAGTTCGGTTCAGACTAAAGCCCAGTCTAAGGTGGAAGAATGTGAAAAAACAGAGACTAGAAAAGAGTGCAAGGCTTGTCTTGCTATTCCGGCAACAAATGAAAAGTATCGCAAAGTTAGTCGCTGGAGCGCCATCACGATTAACTATCAGCGATTTATTGCTAAAACTAAATATGACCCGGTCACGCAAATGATTCAGGAGTTTCAGTGCTTGAAAGTCACCTTTGATGGCTGGCGGCCAGCGTATTGTTTATTTCTAGAGGCCAAAGCGCGGTATGACCAGTTTTTTGATATTGAAGGTGAACCAAAAAATTGGTGGAAAGGTCAGGTTTCTGCGAGAAATCAGGCAAAAAGACATCAAGTGGTCTGTGATGTACTGGAAGGGACTCCTCATGTGGAATGGCATTTTTTACAACCTGTCAGTTCTAGCTATTTTAAGATATTGTTCGGTGAATATAAAAATATCAGTGTTCACTATACCCCCTGTGCCAATTTGGCGATGACAGCTTAATTAGAGGTTTAAATGACAATAATTCGTTTAAAAATTAATGTACGTTATGAACAGCAGGAAGCTATTACCGTAAATTCGGCATTAATGGATTTATTTCGTATCACACGGCAAATTGATATCTTTTTCGGGCAAAAAAAGATGTGGTATTTGACTGGTTATTCCCGAAAAGAAGCCTTGAAACACATTGTATTTGATGAAGAAGGTCCTACAAGTGTTGTAATAAGGGACTTTGAAAAAGAGTATAGTAAAAATTTTCCTTCACTTATCAATGGGATGTGGGATGGTCAAAAAGATGAGTTATCTTGTGGCATTATTTATGATAAATCAAAATCAGGGCATCCTGACTGTGTTAGATTAGAACTCAATTTAAAAATTGACAGCAGCCAACTGAATGTATCCCGATTAATTGATTTAGTTAAATACTTAGCGACCAGTCGTGATTTTTCTTATATTCAAGTAGAAACCAACGGCTATACCTTAAAAGGCAAACAAGTTTTCCCTGATCGCTTAAGTGTAGGCTGGATGCTTTACCAGCCCCGCATTATTGACAAATCTTACCTGCCTATGGCGGAGGATGTGCTCCCTGTGTATCAAAATAATGAACAGATCGGCACGCTGATTATTACCAAAAAAGGCATTTTTGATGGGAGAAATCAGGATGATATTGATAAATCTAATGATGTTGAAATTCAGTTGGTCAATCTGGGATTATTGCCGTTAATTACCGAGGTTTAATGTGGATATTATTTACCAATTGAAAAACAATGGAGAACTGTAATGTTAAAAGCAGTTATTCTGTTAGGTGATATGACAGATCATGGCGGTAAAGTTATTACCGCTATTGATGAATATACTCACAATGGTGTTCCTGTAGCAGGTAAAGAAGATTTGGTCGTGTGTCCCCAATGCAAAGGTATTTTTCCTATTATTCAGGGTGCTGACTCTTTAAAATATAAAGGGAAAGCGATTGCGCTTGCAGGAATGCAAACTGCCTGTGGGGCAAAATTAATTGCCAGTCAGAGTAAATTTACCTATGATTCTTAAAATTAATGGAGCTGACGTCCAATAGGACGGGCTCCATGATAAATAAACTCCATAAGGCCTCTAAAATAGTGATGAATTGGTTTTTTCAGTCACATTAAGCACATTCAATACACATGAGTATTAGAGGCCATAAATTTGAAGATAGTTTCTGTTCAGTTCACTTTATTGTCTATTATCACCATATAATGTTTTTAATATTAAGTTGAAAATTTAAATCACTTTATGTGGACCAAAACATTCATAGTGAATAAATTGTTTATCTATTCCCATATCCAATAACTGCTTCGCGACATATTGCATAAAGGCAACTGGACCACAGAAATAGAAGTGCATTCCTTCTGTTTTCAACGTCTCATTCAGAACCTTCAGATCCATAAAGCCTTGATGTTGATAATGAATACCTTGTTGATCTTCATCCCTTGGTTCGCGATACCAAATTGTGCCAGCAAAATTTGGCATTGCCTGCGCCATCGTTGCGACTTCGTTGCTAAACGCGTGATGGCCGCCGTGTTCCGCCGCATGTAACCAATGAATCGGGCTATGGTGATTTTGCTGGTGGAGGTGATGTAACATACTCATCATAGGAGTCAGGCCAACCCCCGCAGAAATTAAAGTAACCGGCGTTTCTGGTTTAATTTCAAGGAAAAAATCGCCGCGTGGGGCAGCCAGCCAGACGGTATCGCCTTCTTGCATCTTATCGTGCATATGGTTGGAAACGATTCCTTGTGGCTCACGTTTAATTGCAATCCGGTAGCTGGAGCCATTTGGTGCTGCCGTCAGTGAATACTGACGAATTTCTCGGTTAGCAAAACTATCATCTTGCAGATAAATACTTAGATATTGGCCAGGTTTATAGTCCATTACTTTCCCACCATCTTGTGGTGCAAATTCAAAGCTGCAAATGACATCACTTTTTACTTCTTTCCGGTTGATACGGAATGGGCGCAAACCACGCCAGCCGCCATCTGTCGATTCACCACTATGATAGATTTGCTCTTCACGATTGATAAAAACATCAGCCAGCACGCCATAAGCTTTTCCCCAGGCGTCCAGAATTTCATTTCCCGGCTGGAACATTTCATCCAACGTTGCTAACAGGTGAGTACCGACAATCTGATAATGCTCAGGTTGAATATTCAGACTGGCGTGTTTATGAGCGATTTTTTCCACTGCCGGTAGTAGTACCTCTAAGTTATCAATATTGGCTGCATAGGCGCAGATCGCATTGAACAAGGCTTCACGCTGATCACCATTAAGTTGATGGCTCATATTAAAGATGTTTTTCAACTCAGGATTATGGTTAAACATCCGCTCATAGAAATGGGCTGTCAGTTTTGGACCCGTCGCGGAAAGTAGGGGAATAGTTGATTTGACAGTTGCAATAGTTTGGCTATCCAGCATGGTGAAGCTCCTGAATTTCTTTCAAGTGGGTAATGAAAGTTATAACATGTAATTTAAATGCAACTTATACCCTTTTGGGGGCTTTGTAAATATAGCGTGTGGTCTTTATGGTGAAAAAAATATTCCTAAAAGATATTTACACTAAGGAAAGGATTGCTTTAGGTCATAAATTCCGACCAAAGAGAAAAAATGCAGCATAATTTTCATTACACTATTTAGAACCGATACCTTGCTTGTAATGGATATGCAATCGTTTGCGTAAAATATTTTGTCAAGACTATCTCATTCGGTGAAAAGAGTTTACACTGTGTGCCATTCGGCCCTTTGGGGGTGTTGTTTGAAGAGAAGTTAGCTGAGTCAGGAGAACCCAATGTTAAAGCGTGAAATGAATATTGCTAGTTATGATCCCGAACTATGGCAGGCGATGGAGCAAGAAGTTGTTCGTCAGGAAGAACATATCGAGTTAATTGCTTCTGAAAACTATACCAGCCCAAGAGTTATGCAGGCACAGGGCTCTCAACTCACTAACAAATATGCTGAAGGTTATCCGGGTAAACGCTACTACGGTGGTTGTGAATATGTAGATGTTGTTGAACAGTTAGCTATCGATCGTGCTAAGGCACTGTTTGGTGCTGATTATGCCAACGTTCAGCCACACTCTGGTTCTCAGGCGAATGCGGCAGTTTATATGGCTTTGCTGCAACCGGGCGATACGGTTCTGGGGATGAATTTGGCACATGGCGGTCATTTGACTCACGGCTCTCCGGTTAACTTCTCTGGTAAGTTATACAATGTTGTGCCTTATGGTATCGATGAAAGCGGTAAAATCGATTATGACGATATCGCGGCACAAGCGCAAAAACACCAGCCAAAAATGATTATCGGCGGTTTCTCGGCTTACTCCGGTGTGGTTGATTGGGCAAAGATGCGTGAAATTGCAGACAGCATTGGTGCTTATCTGTTCGTTGATATGGCACACGTTGCTGGCCTAATCGCCGCAGGAGTGTATCCTAACCCGGTTCCTCATGCTCATATCGTCACCACCACGACGCACAAAACACTGGCGGGTCCACGTGGTGGTTTGATCTTGGCAAAAGGTGGTGATGAAGAGCTGTATAAAAAACTGAACTCTTCTGTGTTCCCTGGTTGTCAGGGTGGGCCTCTGATGCATGTTATTGCAGGTAAAGCGGTGGCATTGAAAGAGGCAATGGAACCAGAATTCAAAGCGTATCAACATCAGGTTGCTGATAACGCAAAAGCGATGGTTGAAGTATTTTTGGCACGTGGTTACAAAGTGGTTTCTGGCGGTACAGAGAACCACCTGTTCCTGCTGGATCTGGTTGATAAAAACATCACGGGTAAAGATGCCGATGCTGCGTTGGGTCGTGCAAATATCACGGTAAACAAAAATAGCGTGCCTAATGATCCGAAGAGTCCATTTGTGACTTCTGGTGTGCGTATCGGTACGCCTGCGATTACCCGTCGTGGCTTTAAACAAGCGGAAGCGCGTGAATTGGCTGGCTGGATGTGTGATGTATTGGACAACATCAATGATGAAGCGACCATTGAAACAACTAAGCAGAAAGTTCTGGCTATTTGCGCAAGATATCCGGTTTACGCATAAATTAAAATTTCAATATACCCTATGGATTTCAAGATGGATCGCGACGGCAAGGGAGTGAATCCCCGGGAGCATCGATAACGATGTGACCGGGGTGAGTGAGTGCAGCCAACAAAGAGGCAGCTTGAAAGATAACGGGTATAGATCATTACAAAACCTGCTCCGGCTGACATTGTTTGCTTAAGTGGGATGTTGAGTGATGTGTGGATTTCCCCCGGGGAATATCCACTTCAAGATAACTCTCAATATCTAGTTTCTTGAGCTAACTACGTTAGTTAAGGGCGGGTTTTTTGCATTTTTTACCAGGGAGGACTAATGGTTATTCGATCGACGCGCTGGCTGGCGTTAGATTACTTCACATATTTCTTTTCTTACGGGATATTTTTACCTTTCTGGGCAACCTGGCTCCAGGGTGAAGGTATAGAGCACGATATGATAGGGGTTCTATTGGGTGCAGGCTTGATTTCTCGTTTCTTGGGTAGTTTATTAATCGCACCTACAGTGAAAGATCCCGCAAAACTTATTCTTGCATTGCGTATATTGGCATTGTTGACTCTGATTTTCGCTGTTGGCTTTACATTAGGAAATCATTGGGCATGGCTTTTGTTCGTCATGGTTGGCTTTAATCTATTTTTTTCGCCGATGATGCCATTGGGTGATGCGCTGGCGGGAACATGGCAAAAGCAATTTCCTTTTGATTACGGCAAGATACGGGTTTGGGGTTCAATTGCCTTTATTATCAGTTCAGCATTAACTGGGGAATTAATCTCTGTCTGGGGACATCAAGCCATCCTCATCACGATATTGTTTAGCGTCTTCTCTACGTTGTTGGTGACATTGCTTAGGCCCTCTATCATGCCGGTTGGTGAAACCAAATCTGCCAAAGTGGATGTCGTGTCATTTAAACAGTTGTTGTCTGAAAAATCGGTACGTCGATTCCTATTATGTGTGGCTTTATTGCAGGGCGCCCACGCGGGATATTACAGCTTCAGTGCAATTTACTGGGAAAACGCGGGCTATTCTGCCTCGGTAGTCGGTTATCTTTGGTCATTGGGTGTAGTAGCTGAAGTGATTATTTTTACTCTGAGTAATCAATTATTCCGGCGCTGGAATGCCCGTAATCTTCTGCTGCTTTCCGGTATATGTGGTGTTGTTCGTTGGGGATTGATGGGAACATTCACTTCATTACCGGTGTTAATTATCGTCCAAATCTTGCATTGTGGTACGTTCACTGTCTGTCATTTGGCAGCGATGCGTTTTATCGGTGCGAGAAAGGAAGGGGAAATTGTGCGTTTGCAAGCGGCCTATTCTGCACTGGCAATGGGGGGCGGTATCGCTGTCATGACGGTAATTGCAGGATTTATGTATGATTATCTGCACAGTGGAATTTTCTGGATGATGGCCTTAGTTGCTTTTCCTGCTATCTTCTTGCGACCGCAGGTTAAAGCTCATAATTATTAACAATATAAATTTAGTTTCTTACAATATTTTTGTAAGAAACTAAGAGCCTATCTCAATAGGCGTAATTGTTGCAGGCAGTTTGAACACGGACAGCGCGGAAAAACCGGAGCGTACACGTAGTACGTGAGGATTTTGAGCACTGCCCAAGTTCAAAATGGCAAATAAAATAGCCCTATTGGGATAGGCAGTAAATACCTCAATAATATTTTTATGAGATATCATGTCGAATAAATTAACAATAAAAGATATCGCTCGCTTGGCTAATGTCGGTAAATCAACCGTCTCGCGAGTATTAAACAATGAGAATAGTGTAAGCCCACAAGTACGTGAAAGAGTTGAAACGATTATCCAACAAAATAATTTTATTCCTTCTAAATCAGCAAGAGCGATGCGAGTAAAGAGTGACAAAATCATTGCGTTAATTGTGTCGCGTCTGGGATCTTTTTCAGAGAATTTATCGATAAGTGCCATGTTACCCCTGTTTTACCAGCGTGGTTACGACCCCATTATTATGGAAAGCAATTTTGATCCACAGCTTTTACAGGAACATCTACGTCAGTTGGCATTACGTCATGCAGATGGCATTATTTTGTTCGGTTTTACTGGATTATCAGAAGAGTCCCTCTTCCCTTGGCGTGACAAAATGGTGGTATTTGCCCGTGAATATACCGGTTTTTCTTCTGTATGTTATGACGATATTGGTGCTGTCCGTTTATTGATGAATGAATTCTATCGGCGGGGGCACAGAGATATTAGTTTTCTTGGCGTAGATGATTGTGATACCACGACAGGTTTTCTTCGCCATCAATCTTATTTAACGTGTTGTGAACAGCAATATTTGCGCCCGCTTTCTGTTCAATGTGATTTAAGCTATCAGAGTGGGTTTCAGCATGTTAATAAGGTATTGAGAGAGAAAACAACAGCTTTAATCTGTGCAACCGATAGTTTGGCATTAGGTGCATATAAATATTTGCAGCAAAATAATCGGGAAGATATACAAATAGGTAGCATTGGTAATACACCGTTATTGAATTTTTTATACCCTAACACGATTTCTATTGATTTGGGTTATAGTGAGGCGGGTAAGTATGCGGCTGGTCAATTAATTGCTCAGATAAATTGTCAATACCTCAAACAAAAAGTAATCATTCCGAGTAAGTTGGCTTAAAAATAAGAAATATTTCCGTCTCAATGTGATCTTCAACCCATTTTTGGGAACGTTCCCATGACAAGCATAACCAAATGATATTAGGATGAAATTAGTTTACTAAGCGTGCTAATTAGTAATTGATACTAACTTATGATGACTGGCTATTATGAAAAACAAAATAAATTCTAAAGATATAGAAAAACTAATTACATTAATCGGTGGTTGTGAAAATATAGCCAGTGTAACTCATTGTATTACCCGATTGAGGTTTATATTAGTTGAACCAGTTAAAGCCAAGCCGGATGAGATAAAGAATTTATCGATGGTTAAAGGCTGTTTTACCAATGCTGGGCAATTCCAGGTAGTGATAGGCACGAATGTTGGTGATTATTATCAAGTTTTAAATCGTTATCTTGATCAATCTGAATTGAATAAAAAAGATAAACAGCAGGTTGAGAAGAAAAACATGAAATGGCAAGAGCGTTTCATTTCTAAGTTTGCAGAAATATTTTTTCCTCTCTTACCAGCATTAATTAGCGGTGGGCTTATTCTAGGTTTCCGTAACATTATTGGTGATATTCCTTTTAGTGAAGGCAAAACTTTAGCTCAAATATATCCTGTTTGGAAAACGATATATGATTTTTTATGGCTGCTAGGAGAGGCAATATTTTTCTATCTGCCAGTGGGTATTTGTTGGTCGGCGGTTAGGATGATGGGTGGAACACCGATATTGGGTATTATATTGGGAGTAACACTGGTCTCTCCACAATTAATGAACGCTTATCACATAGGGCAACAAATCCCTGATATATGGAATTTCGGCCTGTTCACGATTGGGAAAGTGGGTTATCAGGCGCAGGTTATTCCGTCACTTTTGGCGGGTATTACTTTGGGGTGGATTGAAGTTCAGTTAAAGCGGGTGGTTCCTAGTTATCTCTATTTGGTGATTGTTCCGGTAGTTTCGTTAATATTGGCAACCTTTTTAGCACATAGCCTTATTGGGCCATTTGGTCGGTTACTGGGTGATGGGGTAGCTTGGGTTGTTAAGGCGTTGATGACCGGAAGTTTTGCGCCTCTTGGTGCAGCTTTATTTGGATTCTTTTACGCGCCGTTGGTGATTACCGGTATACATCAGACCACATTAGCCATAGATATGCAGATGGTTCAAAGTATAGGTGGAACACCGATTTGGCCTATTATTGCATTATCCAATATTGCTCAGGGATCGGCGGTTGTTGGTATTATTTTAGTCAGCAAGAAGCATAATGAACGTGAATTATCCGTACCTGCGGCTATCTCCGCCTATTTGGGCGTGACTGAGCCAGCAATGTACGGTATTAACATTAAATATCGATTTCCTATGCTCTGTGCCATGATTGGTTCCGGTTTAGCTGGGTTGATTTGTGGGTTGGGTGGTGTATTGGCAAACGGTATTGGTGTGGGTGGTCTGCCTGGTATTCTTTCGATCAAACCGCAATTTTGGCTAATTTACGCGTTAGCTATGCTTGTCGCCATCATTGTTCCGTTGATTCTCACGACCATTGTTTATCGAAAGAAGAATATGGCCGGTATGTTAGCTGTTGAATAATGCGGCTAAATCTTCACAAGTAACAGATATAAAAATAACCATGTGGTTATTCAATTCATGGTTATTTAATTCAGGAAATATATTGATAAGGTGTTTTTGATGGACAAAATCATTCCGTGGTGGTTACAAGGTGTCATCTATCAGATATATCCTAAGAGTTTTCAGGATACGACGGGTAGCGGAACAGGCGATCTTAATGGCATTACTTACCGGCTTGATTATTTGAAGAAACTAGGCGTAGATGCTATTTGGGTGACGCCTTTTTACCTCTCACCACAGGTAGATAACGGTTATGATGTCGCTGATTATTATGCGATTGATCCGGCTTACGGCTCAATGGATGATTTTAAGCGTTTGGTTGATGAGGCACATCAACGTGATATCCGTGTCATCGTGGATATTGTTTTCAACCATACCTCGACTCAACATCCTTGGTTTAAACAAGCGCAAGATATTGATAGCCCTTATCGGCAATATTACATTTGGCGGGATGGGGTACCTGGAACCCCGCCTAATAATTGGTTGTCGAAATTTGGCGGCAATGCTTGGGCGTGGCATGAAGCGAGCAAGCAGTATTATTTGCACCTGTTTGCTGTTGAGCAGGCTGATCTAAATTGGGAACATGAGCCAGTACGGGTTGAACTGAAAAAGATTTGTGAATTCTGGGCTGGCCTGGGTGTTGATGGTTTTCGTCTGGATGTCATTAACTTGGTTTCTAAACAGCAAGATTTTCCTGAGTCAACTCAGGGGGATGGGCGTCAGTTCTACACTGATGGCCCGCGTATTCATGAATTTCTGCAAGAAATGAACAGAGAAGTATTCCAGCCAGCCGGAGTGATGACGGTTGGGGAAATGTCTTCTACTTCACTGGAACATTGTCATCGCTATTCTTCATTAGATGGTGAAGAGTTGTCGATGGTTTTTGCTTTTCATCACTTAAAAGTCGATTACCCTAATGGTGAAAAATGGGTTGCAGCGCCACCCGATTTTATTGAATTGAAGAAAATTTTTGCCAAGTGGCAGCAAGGCATGTATGAACGGGCATGGAATGCGCTGTTCTGGTGTAATCACGATCAACCCCGTATTGTTTCACGCTTTGGCGGTGAAGGTGTTTGGCGGGTGCCGTCCGCTAAAATGTTAGCGATGGTACTGCATGGTATGCAGGGAACCCCTTATATCTATCAAGGGGAAGAGCTAGGAATGACTAACCCTCACTTTTCTCATATTGAAGATTACCGGGATATAGAAAGTTTAAATATTTATCAAGAGAAGATTGAGCAGGGCAATGATAAACAGCAAATCTTATCGGTCTTAGCGAAGAAATCTCGTGATAATGGGCGAACGCCAATGCAGTGGGATACGACTGCTAATGCAGGGTTTACTCAAGGGAAACCGTGGATAGCGCTGAATAGTGATTACCAAGATGTGAATGCTGAAAACGCTATGCAGGATGAGGATTCCGTTTTTCATTGTTATGCACGTTTAATCAAGCTGCGTAAGGAATATCCTGTATTGACTTATGGCAGCTATGAAGATTTATTACCATCTCATCCTTCTCTTTGGTGCTATGTGCGTCGTTGGGAAAATCAGACGTTGTTGGTTATTGCTAATCTCAGTGTTGAAGTGCAGGAATGGTCGCTGGACGCTTCTTTATCCGATTGCTCATGGGTTAAATTGATGGGGAACTATCCTGAAAGCCAATTACCGGCAAAAAATATGCAGCTACGGCCTTATGAAGCTGTTTATTGGTTAGCGGAGTAACAACGGTCTTTGTTGTTAGTTAAATGAATCGCAGGGTAGACCGCATTTTTTGCGGTCTACCTAAATTACCATCTGTCAATTCTTATTTATACCCGTCATCTTTCAAGTTGCCTCTTTGTTGGCTGCACTCACTCACCCCGGTCACATAGTTTGCTATGCTCCCGGGGATTCGCTCCCTTGCCGTCGCGATGCATCTTGAAATCTTTAGGGTATAGAATTTACTGGAATTAACGTTTCAATGCTTCTGATAATTCATCACGCATTTCAGACAGAATATCTTTAACAACGCGTGGATTACCTGCAACAATGTTGCCAGAATGAATATAATTATGACCGCCAACGAAATCAGTTACGATACCGCCAGACTCACGAACTAACAATTCGCCACCCATAAAATCCCACGGTTTTAGGCCAATTTCAAAATAACCATCCACCCGACCAGCCGCAACATAAGCCAGATCCAGAGCCGCTGAACCTGTACGACGGAAGTCAGCACAATGAACAAATAATTTACCCAATGTATTAATAAAAACAGTGGAATGATGTTTTGCTTTGAAGGGGAAACCTGTTGCCAGAATAGTGCCATCCAGATCACGGGCATTGGTGCCACGCAGACGGTAGCCATTCAACTGCGCCCCTTGACCACGGGTTGAGGTGAAAAGCTCATTACGCATTGGGTCATAAACAACTGCAACTTCAGTACGGCCTTTAATGCGTACGGCAATAGAAACGGCGAAGTGAGGGAGGCGTTTGATAAAGTTAGTCGTGCCATCCAGTGGATCGATTACCCATTGAATATCAGCCTCTTCGCCTAGCAGCTCGCCACTCTCTTCGGTAATAATCGAGTGTTTGGGATAAGATTTGCGAATAACGTCGATAATGAGTGCTTCTGCGGCTTTGTCAACATTGGTAACAAAATCGTTACTGCCTTTTTGGCTAGCTTCAACCGCATCGGGAGTTTCATAATTTTTGGCAATTAAGTTGCCGGCTTTACGCGCTGCGCGTATGGCGATAGTCAGCATCGGATGCATGGGATATCTTCCACCAGGATGTTAAAGAACAGGTAATTAATCGGCGCATAGTATAGCAGTAATTCGGAAAAATGACTAATGCTGTGTTAAGATATTTGGCTCTTATAACTATCCAGACCATTCAGAAGTTGTCATGTTAGAAAATATCCGCATTATTTTGGTTGAAACTTCCCACACCGGAAATATGGGGTCAACCGCCCGGGCAATGAAAACAATGGGATTAACTAATCTTTATCTGGTTAATCCTTTGGTTCAGCCAGACTCTCATGCGATTGCACTTTCTGCGGGTGCTAGTGATGTTATTGGTCATGCGACGATTGTCGATAGTTTGGATAAAGCGCTGGCGGGTTGCGGCTTGGTGATTGGGACCAGCGCCCGTTCAAGAACATTATCATGGCCGATGGTCGAACCTCGTGAATGCGGTGAACATAGTGTTCAACAAGCTGAACATGCGCCGGTTGCTATTGTTTTTGGCCGTGAGCGGGTAGGGCTGACCAATGAAGAATTGCAGAAGTGCCATTATCATCTGAATATTCCAACTAATTCGGAGTACGGTTCATTAAATCTGGCAATGGCGGTTCAGCTTGTCAGTTATGAAATCCGTATGGCCTATTTGGCGCGTCAGGATAAAACTGAGCAAAAAACCGATGAAGTGGAGTATCCATTAGCTAATGATATGGAACGCTTTTATCATCATCTTGAACGTGTGTTAAATGATTCTGGTTTCATTAGAAAAGCACACCCAGGTCAAATAATGAATAGATTGAGGCGTCTTTTTACCCGTGCCCGGCCTGAGATGCAGGAACTGAATATTCTGCGTGGCATCCTGTCCTCCGTTGAAAAATGGGCGAAGAAATAGTTGAGTAAATTACTAGGTTAAATAGTTGACTAAAACACTCAGGAATGACACAATTTCTTCATATTTCACCACGGGGTAATTCATTTATGAGATTGACATCTAAAGGGCGTTATGCGGTAACAGCCATGCTTGATGTGGCGTTACACTCACAAGAAGGTCCGGTACCATTGGCCGACATTTCTGAACGTCAGGGTATTTCCCTCTCCTATCTTGAGCAGTTATTTTCTCGCCTGCGCAAAAATGGTCTGGTTTCAAGTGTCCGTGGTCCGGGTGGCGGTTATTTGTTGGGCAAAGATGCCAGTGAAATTGTTGTTGCCGAAGTGATTTTCGCAGTTGATGAATCAGTAGATGCTACCCGTTGTCAGGGTAGAGAAGGGTGTCAGGGCGGTGATCGCTGTCTGACTCATGCTTTATGGCGCGATTTGAGTGATCGTATTATCGGTTTCCTGAGCGGTATCAGTTTAGAAGAATTAGTCAATAACCAAGAAGTATTGGATGTTGCTGGTCGCCAGGATAACGATAAACGCCGTGCACCTAACGGCAGAGCACAAGAAACAATTAATGTCAATCTGCGCCCATAAGCAGAACTTGTGATGAATTGAAGTATTAGAAGTAGGGAGTATGTGAGCAATGAAATTACCCATTTATTTAGATTACTCAGCAACGACACCGGTTGATCCGCGTGTTGCTGAAAAGATGATGAACTATCTGACCAGGGACGGGATATTTGGTAACCCCGCTTCTCGTTCACATCGTTTTGGCTGGCAGGCTGAAGAAGCGGTTGATATTGCCCGTAATCAGATTGCTGATTTAGTCGGTGCGGATCCGCGAGAAATTGTTTTTACTTCTGGCGCAACGGAATCTGACAATCTTGCCATTAAAGGGGCGGCTAATTTTTACCAGAAAAAGGGCAAACACATCATCACCAGCAAAACCGAACATAAAGCGGTGCTGGATACTTGCCGTCAATTAGAACGCGAAGGGTTTGAAGTTACTTATTTGGCACCTCAGAGCAACGGGGTGATTGATTTAAACGATCTGGAAGCCGCGGTGCGTGATGACACTATTCTGATTTCTATCATGCATGTTAACAATGAAATTGGTGTAGTACAGGATATTGCCGCTATCGGTGAAATGTGCCGTAGTCGCGGTATTGTTTTCCATGTTGATGCGACTCAGAGCGTAGGCAAGCTGCCAATTGACTTAACCAAATTGAAAGTCGATCTGATGTCTTTCTCCGCCCATAAAATTTACGGGCCGATGGGGATTGGCGCACTGTACGTCCGCCGTAAACCCCGCATTCGTATTGAAGCACAACAACATGGTGGCGGTCATGAACGTGGGATGCGTTCTGGTACTTTGCCTGTTCATCAGATTGTGGGGATGGGGGAAGCTTACCGTATTGCCAAGCAGGAAATGGAGAGTGAATCTCAGCGTCTGCGTGGTCTGCGGTTGCGCCTGTGGCAGGGTATCAAAGATATCGAAGAGGTCTTCCTCAACGGAGATTTAGAGCACGGTGCGCCGCATATTCTGAATGTCAGCTTCAACTATGTTGAAGGTGAATCACTGATGATGTCATTAAAAGATCTGGCGGTTTCTTCGGGTTCTGCATGTACTTCTGCCAGCTTGGAGCCTTCCTACGTATTGCGTGCGTTGGGGATGAATGACGAACTGGCTCACAGCTCTATCCGTTTCTCTTTAGGGCGCTTTACGACAGAAGAAGAGATCGACTATGCCATTGAATTGATTCACAAATCTATTGGCCGCCTGCGTGAACTTTCTCCACTGTGGGAAATGTTTAGACAAGGTGTGGATCTAAATAGTATCGAATGGTCTCATCATTAATCAGACGGTTTCAGGAGTAATAACATGGCTTACAGCGAAAAAGTAATTGATCACTATGAAAATCCACGTAACGTCGGTTCTTTCGATAGTGAAGATCCCATGGTTGGCAGCGGCATGGTCGGTGCCCCTGCGTGTGGTGATGTAATGAAACTGCAAATCAAAGTCAATAATGAAGGCATTATTGAAGATGCGCGTTTCAAAACTTACGGTTGCGGTTCTGCGATTGCTTCCAGCTCTTTAGTCACTGAATGGATGAAGGGCAAATCTCTGGAGCAGGCAGAAGCGATTAAAAATACTGAAATTGCAGATGAATTAGAACTGCCGCCAGTGAAAATCCACTGCTCTATTCTGGCAGAAGATGCGATTAAAGCAGCGATTGCGGATTACAAAAGTAAACGCCAGGGCGGATAACGGCCCTTGATAATAACAAGATATACCCTATGGATTTCAAGATGCATCGCGACGGCAAGGGAGTGAATCCCCGAGAGCATAGATGACTATGTGACCGGGGTGAGCGAGTGCGGCCAACAAAGAGACAACTTGAAAGATAACGGGTATAGAAAAAAATTTGGTGGATACGGGTTGTTACATACCATCCGGTATCCGCCTTTGCTGGTTTTAATAAGTGAGGTTGTTGTATGTCAATTTCCCTTACAGAAAGTGCCGCACAACGCGTTTCGTCATTCCTGAGTCACCGTGGAAAAGGTGTTGGTTTGCGTCTGGGCGTCAGAACATCAGGCTGCTCAGGTATGGCCTATCTGCTTGAATTTGCCGATATGATTAACGAAGATGACACTGTGTTTGAAGATAAGGGTGTCAAAGTTATCATAGATGGCAAGAGCATGGTCTATCTCGACGGTACGGAACTGGATTTTGTTAAAGAGGGCCTTAACGAAGGCTTTAAATTCAACAACCCAAATGTTTCCAGCGAATGTGGTTGTGGAGAGAGTTTTAACGTTTAATTCCGTTTTTCGGCCAAATCCAGAGTAAGTTTAGATTATGGACTATTTCACTTTATTTGGGCTGCCGGCTCGTTATGCTGTTGATCGAGAACAACTGGCAAGCTGTTATCAAGAATTGCAGCGTCAGTTTCATCCGGATCGCTTTGCTAGTCAGCCAGAGCGTGAAAAAACGCTGGCATTGCAGCAGGCAGTGACTATCAATGACGGTTATCAAACGCTTAAACATCCACTGAAACGCGCTGAATATATGCTCTCTCTGCATGGTTTTGATTTAGCCAATGAACAGCACACCATGAATGACAATGCTTTCCTGATGGAACAGCTTATGTTGCGGGAAGAATTGGAATGTATTGCCAGTGAAACCAATGCAGAAGTGGCATTGGCTGATTTTGCTGCTCGCCTGAATAGGATGATTAAAACCCGTAGTCAGCTAATGGTGCAGCAATTGGATGAACAGCTGTGGGAGCAAGCAGCCGATACGGTGCGTAAATTACGTTTTTTGGATAAATTGCAACAGCAGGTTGAGCAACTAGAAGAACGTTTACTGGACGACTTTTAAGGAAGGCGTATATGGCTTTATTACAAATTAGCGAGCCGGGTTTATCCGCTGCACCACATCAACGTCGTTTAGCTGTCGGTATTGATTTAGGCACGACACATTCATTAGTTGCCACTGTTCGCAGTGGGCAAGCGGAAACATTGATGGATAGTGAAGATCGTTACCTGCTTCCTTCGGTTGTTCGCTACCATGAAAAGGGGCTTGACATTGGTTGGCAGGCCCGTCAACAGGCTGCGTGTGATCCTGCGAATACCATCAGCTCAGTAAAACGTATGATGGGACGCTCTCTGGCTGACATTCAGCAACGTTATCCAAATCTTCCTTATCAATTTCAAGCGAGTGAAAACGGGTTGCCGTTAATCAACACCGCAACGGGTTTGGTCGATCCTATTCAGGTTTCCTCTGATATTCTTAAATCGCTGGCGCAGCGTGCAGAAGAAACACTGGATGGTAAGCTTGATGGTGTAGTGATCACTGTTCCTGCCTACTTTGATGATGCACAGCGTCAGGGAACAAAAGATGCGGCGCGTTTAGCCGGGTTACATGTTTTGCGCTTACTTAATGAACCGACTGCGGCTGCGATTGCTTATGGACTGGATTCTGGTCAGGAAGGTGTGATCGCCGTTTATGATTTAGGTGGCGGAACATTTGACGTTTCTATTCTCCGGCTAAGCCGTGGTGTCTTTGAGGTGCTGGCAACGGGTGGTGATACAGCCCTTGGCGGTGATGATTTCGATTTAATACTGGCTGACTGGATCCGTGAACAGGCGCGGATTGACAATCGAGATGACCATAGTTTGCAACGTCAGCTACTGGATATGGCTACTCAGGTAAAAATCATCTTGAGTGATGCTGATATTGCAGAGATAAACATTGCTGGCTGGCAAGGTAAAATCACCCGTTGTGAATTTGAAGCCCTGATAACCCCGTTGATAAAGCGGACTTTACTGGCAAGTCGCCGGGCATTGAAAGATGCAGAAGTCTCTGCGGATGAGGTTCTACAGGTGGTTATGGTGGGTGGTTCAACCCGTGTACCGTTGGTTCGTCATAGGGTTGGCGAATTCTTTGGTCGTGAACCACTAACTTCCATTGATCCAGATAAAGTGGTGGCTGTGGGTGCTTCGATTCAGGCGGATATTCTGGTGGGTAACAAGCCAGATAGCGACATGCTGCTGTTGGATGTGATTCCGCTTTCACTTGGGCTGGAAACGATGGGGGGCTTGGTGGAAAAAGTTATCCCACGTAACACGACCATTCCGGTTGCCAAAGCGCAGGAATTCACCACCTTCAAAGACGGCCAGAGTGCAATGAGTATTCATGTGGTGCAAGGGGAAAGAGAATTGGTCAGTGATTGCCGTTCACTGGCCCGTTTTACCTTGCGTGGTATTCCGCCATTACCGGCTGGTGGGGCCCATATCCGGGTCACTTTCCAGGTAGATGCTGATGGCTTGCTGAGTGTCAGTGCGTTGGAGAAATCCACTGGCGTCGAAGCTTCTATTCAGGTGAAGCCTTCCTATGGCTTATCTGATAAAGAAATTGCTCGTATGATAAAAGATTCTATGGCAAATGCTCGGGAAGATATCAGTGCCCGCCAACTGGCAGAACAAAAAGTTGAAGCGGCACGGGTACTGGAAAGTGTCACCAGTGCGTTAGAAAAAGATGCTGATCTACTGAATGAACAAGAACAGGCGGCAATTGATGCTGCCGTAGAAACACTTATAACAAGCGTTCAGGGCAATGATCCTGAAATTATTGAAAACGCGATTAAACAACTGGATAAGCAAACGCAGGAATTCGCTGCACGCCGGATGGATTCATCTATTCGTCGGGCGTTGGCGGGCCATTCTGTGGACGAGATTTAATTATGCCGAAAATTGTATTTTTACCTCATAACGATCTTTGCCCTGATGGTGCAGTTCTGGAAGCCAATGAGGGGGAATCCATTCTGAATGTTGCATTGCGCAATGGGATTGAAATTGAGCATGCTTGTGAAAAATCCTGTGCTTGCACAACTTGCCATTGCATCGTTCGTGAAGGTTTCGATTCACTGGAAGAGAGTTCTGAACTGGAAGATGACATGCTGGATAAAGCTTGGGGGCTGGAACCGGAAAGTCGTCTGAGTTGTCAGGCTAAAGTTTCTGACGAAGATTTGGTGGTGGAAATTCCAAAATACACCATTAACCATGCCCGTGAGCACTGATTGGCAGGAGAAAAATAAATGAGCCTGAAATGGTCTAACAGCCGTGAAATCGGTGAAGCGCTATATGACAAATTTCCAGAGGTGGACCCAAAAACCGTTCGCTTTACTGATATGCACCAATGGGTTTGTGAACTGGACGATTTTGATGATGCGCCTGAAAAATCCAATGAAAAGATTTTAGAAGCGATTCTGCTTGTTTGGTTGGATGAGTTTGAATAACAAATAGCATTAATTTGTTATTTGTCTGTCATCGTTTTAAGTTAGGCTGAACTTCTGAAAAACTGGCTTTGGCCGGTTTTTTTGTAGGATGAATATCTGGCAGGCGAGCGAATCCCTGGGAGCATAGGTAACGATGTGACCGGGGTAAGCGAGTGCAGCCAACAAAGAGGCAACTTGAAAGATAACGGGTATATACCCAATGGATTTCAAGATGGATCGCGGCGGCAAGGGAGCGAATCCCCGGGAGCATAGCAAACTATGTGACCGGGGTGAGTGAGTGCAGCCAACAAAGAGGCAACTTGAAAGATAACGGGTATAGAAGCTTGAATAAGCTCCTCACTGCCATCAAGCGGTAATAATAAGAGGCGAGAAAAGAATGACTAAACAAATCATGCCAATAACACTGTCTTATGAACCAGCAGCAGCCTGCTGGGGTGAAAAAGCGCTGATGAGTTCTAGTGAGCAAGGGGTGATGATTCACCTGGTTGGTAAAGGTAAATTAGGGGCGGTTCAACGTGCCGGACGTAAAATTGACGGGCAGGGAATTCGTCATGTGGCTCTGGTTGGCGAAGGTTGGGATTTAGAGAAAAGTTGGGCTTTCTGGCAGGGATTTCGTGCGCCGAAAGGTAATCGTTCTATCGAATGGCCTCAATTGCCTGCGGCTGAAAAACAGGAGCTGGAAAGCAGAATTAAAATTATTGATTGGGTGCGTGACACCATCAACATGTCAGCGGAAGAGCTTGGGCCGGAACAATTGGCGAAGCGTGCGATTGACCTGATGTGTGGTATGGCTTGTGAATCAGTAAGTTATCGCATTATTAAAGGCGAAGATTTACGTGAGCAGGGTTATACGGGTATTCACACCGTTGGCCGTGGTTCTTCTCGTGATCCGATCTTATTGGCGTTGGATTACAACCCAACTGGCAACCCGCAAGCGCCGGTGTTTGCCTGTCTGGTAGGTAAAGGCGTCACATTTGATACTGGCGGCTACAGCCTGAAACAATCTTCCTTTATGGATTCCATGAAATCGGATATGGGGGGAGCCGCAACTCTGACAGGTGCATTGGCGCTGGCAATCAGTCGTGGCTTGAAACAGCGAGTTAAACTGTTCCTCTGCATAGCGGATAACATGGTCAGTGGTAACGCCTTTAAACTGGGTGATGTTATTCATTACCGTAATGGCAAATCTGTTGAAGTGATGAATACGGATGCGGAAGGTCGTCTGGTGCTGGCTGATGGTTTAATTGATGCCAGTAAAGAGAAAGCGAAATTAATCATTGATGCGGCAACCTTGACCGGTGCAGCGAAAACGGCTGTGGGTAATGACTACCACTCTGTACTCAGCTTTGATGACAAACTGGCGGCTGATCTGTTGGCGGCGGCGGCATCCGAGAATGAACTGTTCTGGCGTTTACCATTAGCTGAATTCCATCGTAGCCAATTGCCATCGAATTTTGCTGACTTGAACAACGTTGCTGCGTCATCGCATACTGCGGGTGCTAGCACCGCGGCGGCTTTCCTGTCTCACTTTGTGGAAGCATACCAAAAAGGTTGGATTCACATTGATTGCTCGGCAACTTATCGTAAATCCGCGGTAGAACATTGGTCCGCTGGGGCAACGGGTTATGGCGTTCGTTCAATTGCTAATTTATTGTTGGCGAAGGCGAAATAAATTTATTTTATCTAAAAAAACTGATTGGAGATTTTTATGGGTTCATTAAGTGAATTAATTTCGGTTGAAATTGATGTTCCAAGTGGTAGTAAGCTAACACTTAGCCAACCGGAAGAATATCCTTCGCAGCTCATTGAAGCTTTGGTCAGTTTATTTAGCCAACGTAAACCTGTTCGCCGTGCTTTTATCATTCAAGCTCATGATAAAAATGTGGATGAAACCCCCAACTTATTAATTGGGCTGGAAATAAATGGCACCGCAGACGAAATTGAACAACTGATCCATGAAGCGGGCACGATTGCGTGTGAATACACATCGGAAGAAGAGCCGATTGACTTCTGTTTAGTTGATGAAAAAGAGAGTGGCATTAGTCACTATTTGATTCAGCATACGCAGCCATTTTACCAGCGTAAATTAGGCAGTTGGTTACGTGGAAGCATTCCGGTTATGAATAAGTGATTATTTAGCGGTGATAATATAATTGTCGGTAGAATTGAAGTCTCCTATTTATTACCACAACCATTATCGAATCAAGTAAGAATTAAAGAGTCTGAGCCCAGTAAAATATAGGGCTCAGACCTTGGTAATCCAGTAGTTTAACTTGTTCAATTTTTTGAGAATAATTCACAGAATTGGGGAGTTTTGGTTGCTATATTTTAGTTCAATGGTTCCCTTCTGGCACTCTAAGCAACTATATCCTATGGATTTTAAGATGCATTGAGATGGCAAGGGCGCGAATCCCCGGGAGCATAGTGAACTATGTGACCGGGATGAGCGAGTACAGCCAACAAAAAGGCAACTTGAAAGATAACGGATATAGCAGCTTTATCTGTATCTGGTAGTCAAGCTCAATAACTTTTACCAGGTTTTTAACTTGAAAAGCCGACCAGATTCTCCTTCGTCATGCAGTTGAAGAACAATTTCTGTACTGTCAAACACTGGCAGCTCTTTAGGAGATCTAGTAGGAAGATCTGAATCTATTAGTGTGATAACAGACTGAATACCTAGTTCAACGTAATCACGTAAAATAGCCAATAAATTCTCTTTCTTTCTATTATCCAAAGACTCGAATATTCCATCATGAAAGGCAAAATGAGGAAATTTCTCATCTTTATGAGCTCTTAGTACAGATAAATCAAAAGCGATACATAGCAGCTTTCTATAAGTATGTCCTAAATCTGCACTCGTTGCGTTGCCTGATTCATCAAGAATTTCCGCTTTAAATTGCAAGTGTCCCTCTCGATTTGGAGATACACTGAGTAATGCTTTACGGCTAATGACAGTATCAACAATTTCACTAAAATAGAGCCGAATTTGAGAGAAAATGCTAGCTTGATCGGAGTTCTGAGACTCAACATTATTCTCAATTTTGGATTGTAAATGACTACACTCTTCGGAAAGCGATCGAATTTTAGTTCTAAGCTCTTGCAACTTGTGTAGATGTGCCTTTTGTCTCTCTAGAGTTTCAATATCCGCACGTAAGGAAACGAGTTCTCTTGAGAGAATTTTATATTTGGAAAAAACCTCTGTGTCACTTAAGAATGACAAACTTTTCGAACGACGTTTTCCTAGTTCGTTTAGCCTAGTGTTTATGCTTCTCAATTTGGCTTCAATTTCTGACTTTTCTTCAGTCAGATATCCAAATCGTTCTTCAGTTATCGCTTTATTAAATCCTAACAGTTGTTCGAAGTCCTTTTTTATCTGACCGCTAAAAAGCACGCCTGCCTCATTGAAAAGCTTTTCAGCTTCTTCAGTATTGAATAAAACTTTATCCTCCTCTAAGGATTTTAGGATTTTCTTTCTATTCTGATTTAACGAATATCTTTCCTGATTAAGACTTGCGATCTCTTCATCTATCTCTTCAACAAGTACTTTTGTTTTCTCTTTGTCTTGTTGTCGAAAATCAAACGCATCAAGAAGTTCCTGTTTCTTCTCCGCATCTTTCTTCTTTAATAGCAAAATGCCTTCAACTTTACTGATGTCTTCGAGTGACCCCCCCAACTCTTTCTTTACCGCTTTTTCAGTTGTCTGTTTCTCTTCCAGAGCTTTTTCTTTTTTATAGTGTTCTTTTATAAGCTCTGCATTAAATCCGAGTATATGAGAGAGATAGGGCTTCCATGATGCATCTTTGGAACGAAACTTTCTCAATTGGAAAACATCGCTATAATCATCCTGAGATCGAATAAGGTATCCAAGACTATTGCGGTAACTCCAGGGTTTTATCACGCTAAGATCAAGTAAACTATCTAGCAGCTCTTTGGCTTTATCAAAAGAGACATCTTCATGATCCCATTGATCTGTAGGCAAAAGAGAGTAATCTTGATTTTTTTCTTGATGTTTCTTGAAGCATATCTTCGAGGGTTGGGCAACATCCCTACGGATAGTCAAGAAACTTGAATCTTTTAGTTCGATCTCAAGAAAAAAGACAAACTGATTAAATATGTCAGGGTGTTTAAATAGGAAAAAGTCTGTATTTCGCCTAGATAATAGTGCGAAGTCTATCACACGACCCAATGTGCTTTTCCCTAGATTATGTGTGTCTTTTTCTTTGTTTTCTGGGAGCCGAATTTCACCATATATAACATTAAGCCCTTCGTGAAAAGCAATGGGCTCAAAAAGAGATGGCTTGTTTGAATAAATCTTAGATAGTTTCATTGTTATTAGCTACATATTCAATGGCATCAGTTTTAGAACGATATTCAATGATACCCATAATAAATAAAAAGTTTAGAGCTGGGAGAAACAATACATCACCACCGGAAACTGCTTTCTTTGTATAGCTCAGCAGGTCGCTATAATTCTCAATTCTCAATCCTTTAAGACGTGAAATAATAATCAAAGCAACATTGATTACTGTTCTGTCTGGATGGGAATGTTTAGTTGGTCGCAGCATATTCTTCTTCACTACCGATGTCGCAATTCCAATACATGTAAAAAAGCATTATTTTAGTAAGTCGTCTATGCTTTTTTAGAACAGGATCCCTTCCAAAAAGAAGATCGAAAAGGTAATTCATTACGCTATCAAAGTTTTGATATTCCTTTCTTTTTGCAATTATTTTAAGTTGAAACTCTTCAACTACATTTTCATAGAGCTGCATAATTTCTGCATTTTCTGGTGCAGCCAGAAAAGCTTTAATCTGAGCTGTCTCTTTCAAATATCTTCTTCTTAATATTTCAGCATATTCGTTGCTCATGTTGTTAATTTGGTTTTTCTGACTATAGGGTATTCTGGGGGTTGGTGGATCGTCTTTCGTAGATAAACCTTTTTTTTGCTGAGCCGCTAAAGCGTATACAACATCAGAAAGATCGTCGGGGCTTACGATTAAAGGGGAGTCCACCGGATCAAGAGCAGCTCTCCCAGCAACCTTCGGAAAAGATTTAAGCCATGTTTCCAATAATTCTATACCACAAAGGCAAATAGAGGATTCGGGTATATCGCACTCTTTTGCTAAATAGGATCTTATCTCACTTTCTGCATTACCTGCCAGCCGCCTGTTAGAAAACAACATGTAGTGATCTAATTGTTTCGCATTTCGTAGCTTTTTAATCCTGACAATTTCTTTACTTAAAACACTTGAGTTGCCATCAGGATTGTAGAAATCAGATTCCGAAAAGAGCTTGTTGTACCCGTTAGTATGTTTTGCTTGGATAATGATGGTGCCACTCCAAGGTGCAGATATGCTGGGATAAAGAGCACTGGTACCTATAAACTTGGCATCTCTGCCGCCATCGGGGCCTTTCGAGAAGCCTTGTACGGCAATCCCATGTAGTTCTTGGCATAAAAAAACGATCAGTTGCTCAAATTGGTCGTCACCCAAATCTTCATAAGCATACTTCATTTATCTATAAATTCCCCTGTTGGTTTAATAGGGATAATTTCAAGCCGCATTCCAATCGCATTTAATGATGAACACAGAGTTCTTATGGTCGGATTCCCTGTTGCTGAGAGTGCTTTGTAGAGAGATTCTCTAGATAAACCAGTCTCTTTGGCAATAAAGGAGAATCCACCATGAGCCTTGGCAACTTGTCTTGCAGTTTCCAGTAACAAACGAACATCTTGAGTTTTCCTGCTCTCATTCAATTCTGGGCTAAGGTGTCCAATAGCACTCTTGTTTTTTACAGACTTACCCAATTTTCCTGCCCCCTTTTAACTTGTTATCAGAAGTTAGAGTACTGTAGTTTAAAAGATACAAATAATAAATAATAATCTTAGCTGAGCAACTGGGATATACCCGTCATCTTTCAAACTGCCTCTTTGTTGGCTGCACTCACTCACTCCGATCACATAGTTAGCTATGCTCCCGGGGATTCGCTCCCTTGCCGCCGCGATGCAACTTGAAATCTATTGAGTATAGTTGTCGGTAGAATTGAAGTCTCCCATTTATTACCGACTATTACCGAATCAAGTAGAAATTAAAGAGTCTGAGCCCAGTAAAATATAGGGCTCAGACTTTGATGATCGCGTGATTTAATTGCTCAATTTTGGGGGGCAACTCACAAGGTCAGGATAGTTTTGATTGCCGTATTTTTTTAATAAATATTAGTTACAAAAATTTTAATTACTCTTATTGAATATTATTTGCAAAATAAATTAATTTTATCGTTGTTTTATAAGTTTTCTTTTAACTCGAATAGATACAATAAATAAGGAAGAGATAATTATAATCCAATTTTATTTTATATATAATAGGATAATATTAAATTGGAGATTTAAATTAATAAATTAAAAACCAATAAAATAAAGATATTTTTATTTTTTTATAAAGAAAATAATAGTGAGATTTAATGTAAAAGATAATGACGAAAAAATAAATTAAAGCCCTGATAATCTGTGAATAATTCAGTGCCTCCATTATGTGTTAACTTCTTGTCTTTTAAATAAATAAAATCATGCGTAATTTATTTTTATATTTTCTCATAAAAAATTAAATTTAACTCTCTCAGGGAAAATCTTTATAGAATAGATAAAGTATAATCTGGTAATACATATTTTCTTTTTTTATGGCTTGTTTTAATAGTTACTTTATAAAATTGTTAATAAATTATTTTATAAAGATTTTTAAAGTTCACTATATGGATAGTTAAATAGGTAATAATTTTAAAAGAAAATATTGTTAAAAATTAGCAATATTTTTTGCCTTAAATAGCTATGTTATACAAAACAATTGTTTATTTGTTTTATGCTATTTTTATCACATTTATATTAAAAAAATATGTTAATTGTTTTTTACGTAATTAACTTTAGTGTTACGTTTATGGACAGGGATTTTAAATTGCGTGGCCGGGATAGCCCATCACTTCTAGGTTTTATTGACAGGTGTTTAATTAAATAGAAAGGTTTTTATACCCTATGGATTTCAAGATGCATCGCGGCGGCAAAGGAGCGAATCCCTGGGAGCATAGCAAACTATGTGACCGGGGTGAGTGAGTGCAGCCAACAAAGAGGCAACTTGAAAGATGACGGGTATATCTAAGCTTTGAACTTATGGAGAAATATATGTCTTTAAAGAGGAAAGTTTCATATTCGGAAGAGGTTAGTGGTTCAGCAAAGGCAAATGAGGTATTGACCTGGCTACAGGCTTATATTCCAGGTAAAGATCCTAATATTGTCGTTGGGCATGAGCCCAGTAAAGATGCGGCGAAAGAATTAATCCGAAGTGATTACCGTTGGGGGCATCAGAGTGATGACAAATCTGAAACTTTTCAATTAACGTATAATTTTCTGGAGAGTGAACCGGATGATATGCTGTGGAGTATTTCTGGATTTTCAGCATTTAATGAAGAACAAAAAGCTGCTGCAAAACTGTCAATTCAATCTTGGGCTGATGTCGCGAATATTAAATTCACCGAAACCTATGATATCAAGGAAGCGAATATCACTTTTGGTTTCTTTGATTTTAGTTTAACAGGTGATTATGCGTTTGCTGAGATGCCGAATCCAGGTTTGAAACAAGTCGGAACTTGGTATAACTCGGAAAGCCGTACTTTCTTAAAAAATGATATTGGAGTGAATGGCTATGGTCGCCATACGTTTACTCATGAGATCGGCCATACATTAGGGTTGGATCATCCGGCTGATTATGATGCGTCTGATAAGGTAGTACCGACTTACAAGAATAAGGCTACTTATTTTGAAGATAGCGGTGCTTATACCATCATGGGTTATTTCAGTGAAAAAAATACTGGACAGGACTTTAAAGGTATTGATTCTTCTGCGCCATTACTTAACGATATTTCTGCTATTCAGTCGTTGTATGGCGCAAATAATACTACTCGTACCGATGACACGGTATATGGTTTTAATTCCAACACAGATCGCGATTTCTTTACGGCAAAAGATGCAAAGAGCAAACTCGTGTTCACTGCCTGGGATGCGGGTGGTAATGATACCTTTGATTTCTCTGGTTTTACTCAGGATCAACGCATTAACTTGAATGAAGCTTCTTTCTCGGATGTTGGTGGTTTGAAAGGAAACATTTCTATCGCTCGTGGTGTCACGATTGAAAATGTGATTGGCGGCAGTGGAAATGACATTCTGATAGGAAATGACGCCAACAATATTCTAAAGGGTGGTGCAGGTGATGACATCATCTATGGTGGCTTGGGAGCTGATCAGCTTTGGGGTGGGGAAGGCAAGGACACATTTGTCTATCTAAGCGCCAAGGAGTCACCTTTCCTTGAGCGTGATTGGATCCATGACTTTGTTTCCGGTGAGGACAAGATCGATGTGTCATTGTTCGATCTGGGTGAAGCAGAAAAAGGCACTATTAAGTTTGTCGAGGAATTCACTGGCGCTATTGGGGAAGCAGTGATCAGCTATGATAGTGTTAACAAGGTAAATGATTTCGTTATTAATATGGGGGGAGAATTATCCCATGATGGTTTTGGGGTGAAGATCGTCGGAGAACCGCTGACAGAGGCTGATTTCATCCTTTCATAACACAACCACACAACCGCATCTGACCGGATGCGGTTATTCGTTTAGTCACTTTGAGCGTCTGGGCGTGCAATTTTGCTGTCTTCTGTATTCCGTCTTCCGTCTTCTGTCTTCTGTCTTCTGTTTCCTGTCCATGTGATTGGAGTTCCTAATCTATTATTTTTCTATTATATAATAAGTCAAATACATTTGAATAAGTAATTAATGGTGTGATTTTTTTATTTTAGAACAATAAACAAATAATTTATTTTTAATTTAAAATTATTTATTGATGATATTAAATGTAATTAATGCATACATTGTTCGTATTATTTCATTATGACAAAACAATATATGTGGAAGTTAGTTTTAGTTTGAAATTGTTTCATGTCGGTGTTAAATGTAATTAACGTTTACATTAGTTGTATAATTTGATTATTATAAAATAATATGTAATCAGGCTAGTTGATAATTTTTATGTGTATAAATATACATTAATCAATATAACTAAATGATAAATAATGCATTTTTATGGTGAAATCTGTTTCCTATTGGAATGCGGATAGGTCCATTTCTCAGAGAATTATCAAAGTAAATTCGGTGTTAATTGGGGAATAGGAGGTTTGGTTTGTCTCACTAATTATTTAATTTTTCGTGAAATGATTTACATGTGATATTAATTCAAAATGGACATAATACAGCAGGGATTTAGTACTCATGCCAGTAAATATATGCAGTAAATCCATTTTCATTTAGTTATGAAATTCAGCGTAGGCCAATAAAAAATTGCACAAAATCAAAGGCGCTTATTAAAAAAATAGGAAAAAAATGGAATATCTTTTGCCGGTTCACTTGGTGAATCGTTTATTCCGTTATCAGGAAAATAATTGTCGAAGAATTGCTAATTATGCGGCTATTAACCGGGCTATTACCTCCAGCGTCCAAGAGAATGTGCTGTCTGAGGATTTTAATTGATGCCTGGTGTGTGCCCGTTTTTATTTCTTGTAGGGAAGAAATAAGGGCAAAACATTTGTGATGACTGTTGAGAACGACAGTTTTCAAATAACTAACAGATTCGTTGAGGTAGTAAGTAGATGAAAGATAGCATGGCTAAAAAGGAAATTATCTTTGACGCTGGATTAGTGCAAGTACCGTCAGACAAGGTTGGTGACGACATATCTGTTCAGAAACTTAATTTGTTGTCCGAGGCTGAACGTACATTGCTGTTGGAAACTTGGAATGCCACTGAAACCGTCTATCCTGACCAGTTAGGTATCCATCAGTTGTTTGAACGACAAGTGGAGAAAACCCCGACCGCGACGGCGTTAATCGCAGGGGATAAGACCTTGAGTTATGCGGAATTGAATGCTTGCGCTAACCGACTGACTCATCAACTGATTAAACAGGGGATTTGCCCGAATGATCATGTGGCAATCCTGTTAGAGCGGTCTATCGAGTTGGTAGTAGCACAATTGGCTATTCTCAAGGCGGGGGCGGTTTATGTCCCTATCGATACCGGCGTGCCGGACGAGAGAAAAAAGTGGTTGATAAACGATGGCTTAGCCAAATTGTTGCTCACTGGCGCACAAGTGAATATCCCGGCTAATCTGGATATCCCGCTAATTCGTCTCTCTGATGAGACAGACGCGAACAAGGCGGAAGAGAGCTTTAATCCTGACTTACTTTATTCCAGTACTGCGCCAGCATATATCATGTACACCTCCGGCTCGACTGGCACCCCCAAAGGGGTGATCGTGCCTCACCGCGCTGTGGTCCGACTGGTTATTCATAATGGCTATGTTGAAATTGAACCCAATGATCGGGTTGCTTTCGCGGCTAACCCGGCTTTCGATGCCAGTACTTTTGAAATGTGGGCCCCTTTACTCAATGGCGGGGCATTGGTGGTTATCGACCACACCACTTTGTTGACGCCGCAGGAATTTGTACAGGCATTAGACCGTTATCAAATTAATATCTTATGGTTAAGCGTCGGCCTGTTTAACCGGCTGGCGGCGGAGTTGTCCCCAGTTTTGCCGCAGTTAAAAAACCTGATTGTCGGCGGCGATATGCTTGATCCCCATGTGATTTCCCAGGTTTTACGCAAGAACCCGCCTCAGCAGTTATTGAATGCCTATGGACCGACCGAAGGCACCACCTTTACCACCATATATCGAATTGAAACCTTGGCCACGGGAACGACCAACATTCCTATTGGTCAACCAATTGCCAACACGCGGGTTTACTTACTGGATGAGCAGGGCCAGCCCGTGCCATTGGGGAAGATGGGTGAGATTTATGTTGGTGGCGACGGGGTGGCCTGTGGTTATCTCAATCGCCCTGAATTGACCGCTGAACGCTTTTTGGTTGATCCATTTAATGATACGCCGGATGCGCGGATGTACCGGACCGGCGATTTAGCTCGCTACCTGCCGGATGGCAATCTGGAGTTTTTGGGCCGCAACGATCAGCAGGTGAAAATCCGCGGATTCCGGATTGAACCGGGAGAAATTGAAGCCCGATTGGTGGAGTATTCGGCAGTACGTGAAGCGGTGGTATTAGCGTTAGGTGAGGGGCAGGACAAGCAGTTAGTTGCTTATGTGTTGGCAGCGTCGGATAACGAATTGCCTACCCACTTGCGTGAACACCTAAGTGCGCGATTGCCTGATTATATGGTGCCGGTGGCCTTTGTACGGTTGGATGAATTCCCGCTAACTCCCAATGGCAAACTGGATCGCCGGGCGTTGCCAGCGCCGGGGGAAGACGACTTTGCCCGTCAGGTTTACGCCGCACCGCAAGGAGAGCGGGAAATTGCATTGGCTACTCTCTGGCGTGAGTTACTGGGTATTGAGCAGATAAGCAGGTATGACAGCTTCTTTGCCTTGGGCGGCCATTCACTGCTCGGTGTGCGCATGATTGAACAGCTACGCCATTTAGGGTTGACATTGGCTGCCCGCGACCTGTTTCAATTGCCAATACTGGCGGAGTTGGCCCAAACATTGGGGCAGCATCAGATTGTGACAGTACCGCCGAATGTCATTACCCCGGCGACCACCGTACTGACGCCAGCGATGTTACCGCTGATTGATTTGACTCAGCCTGACCTTGATCACATCGTCGAGCAGGTGCCGGGTGGGGGGGCTAATATTCAGGATATCTATGCGCTGTCACCGTTGCAGGACGGTATCTTGTTTCACCATCTGCTGGCGAAAGAAGGTGATCCTTACTTGCTGGCCTATCCAATGATCTTTGCTGACCGTGGTTTGCTAGACCGCTATTTATTTGCGGTACAACAGGTGGTTGACCGTCATGATATTTTGCGTACCGCTTTTATCTGGCAAGGATTATCTGTTCCGGCGCAGGTAGTTTGGCGTCAGGCCCCATTGTCAGTAACAGAACTGACGCTTAACCCGGCTGACGGACCGGTCGGTGATCAACTGGCGCAACGTTTTGATCCACGGCAATACCGTCTCGATCTGAGTCAGGCACCGTTGTTACGCTTTGTGATAGCACAGGAAGAGGATGGCCGTTGGTACGTACTGCAATTACAACATCACCTGATTGGCGACCATACCACGCTGGAAGTCATGAACCTCGAAGTTCGGGCCTATCTTGACGAACAGCATGATAACCTGCCGACACCGGTACCTTTCCGCAATTTGGTGGCTCAGGCTCGGCAAGGGGTTGACCAGACAGAACATCACCGATTCTTTACCGACATGTTGGCGGAAGTGGATGAACCGACATTACCGTTTGGGCTGACCGAGGTACATCGTGATGGTTCTCAAGTCACACAAGCGCACCGGATGCTGTCTCCCACGCTGAATGATCGTTTGCGTGCGCAGGCGAGACGTATGGGGGTCAGTCTGGCAACCCTGTGTCATCTGGCTTGGGCACAAGTGCTGTCGCGTACCAGTGGACAAGAGAAAGTTGTGTTCGGCACCGTGCTATTTGGGCGTATGGCCGCCGGGGAAGGGGCCGACAGCGGCATGGGGCTGTTTATCAATACCTTACCGTTGCGGCTGGATATTGATGATACCCCGGTACACAATAGCGTCAGGGTAGCGCATACCCGGTTAGCTGGATTACTGGATTATGAGCATGCTTCACTGGCGCTGGCTCAACGTTGCAGTGGGGTACAGAGCGGTACACCACTTTTTAGTGCCCTGTTGAATTACCGGCATAATGACCAATCGATGGTTTCGCATGAGATGGTGCCGGGCATTGAATTTCTTGGCGAACAGGAGCGGACCAACTACCCGTTTGTGCTGTCGGTGGAGGATGGTGGTTCCACTCTGGGGTTGACTGCCCAAGTGGTACAACCGTTTGATTCAGAACGGGTATGCGGTTATATGCAACAGGCGCTGGAAAGTCTGGTGGATGCCCTTGAACTGGCACCGGAAACGCCGGTACGGGCGTTAAACGTTTTGCCTGCATCGGAACGCACGTTATTGCTGGAAAATTGGAACACGACAGAAACAGCCTATCCTGAACAACTCTGTATCCATCAATTAATTGAACAACAAGCGGAGAAAACCCCAGAGGCCGAGGCGCTGGTGTATGAAAATCAGACGCTTAGCTATGGACAACTGAACGCCGATGCTAACCGGCTTGCCCATCAACTGCTTGCCTTGGGCGTCGTGCCAGATCAACGGGTGGTGATCTGCATGGCAAGTTCACCGGCGCGGGTAATCGCGGTGTTGGCGGTGCTGAAAGCAGGCGGAGCTTATGTACCGTTGGACCCGGCTTATCCGGGAGAACGACTGTTGCATATCCTAACCGATGCAGCCCCGGTTAAGACAAGGGGGTTGAAGACAATTGTGCTAGTGGATAGTACCGGGCGGGCTGCATTAGGTGAACAAACGCTTGCGGAACTGACGGTACTAGACCCGAATATCTTACCTGACCAGCCGGACAACAATCTGCAGGTTTCTGCCTTAACTTCTCGCCATCTGGCCTACGTGATTTACACTTCTGGATCGACCGGGATACCCAAAGGGGTAATGATTGAGCATCGTGGGCTGGTCAATCTTATCCGGGATAAAATCACCCAATTCGACATTCGCCCTGTTAGCCGGATGTTACAGTTTGCTTCATTTGGCTTTGATGCCGGTGTTTGGGAAATCATGATGGCATTAGGCAGTGGTGCCTGCCTGGTTATTCCGACCGAAACTGTTCGTCAAGACCCGAATCGCCTCTGGCATTATCTGGAAGAACAATCGGTGACGCACGCCTGCTTGACCCCGGCTTTGTTGCGAGAAGGGGCTGATTTGCCAACGATAACAATAAAACCGACATTGATATTGGGCGGTGAAGCCCCTAGTTCCGTGCTACTACGGGCGCTAAGTCATCAAGCAATCCTATTTAATGCTTATGGCCCGACAGAAATTACCGTCTGTGCGACCAGTTGGCGTTGTCCATCACACTATACTGATGTGTTGGTTCCTATTGGGCGTCCGACGGCGAATACACGTCTTTACCTACTGGATAACCACGGCCAGCCAGTCCCATTGGGCGCAGTGGGGGAACTCTATATTGGTGGGGATGGCGTTGCCCGTGGCTATCTCAATCGGCCAGATCTGACCGACGAACGCTTCTTGGCTGATCCATTTAGTGACGCTGCCGATGCTCGGATGTACCGGACCGGGGATTTAGTGCGCTATTTGCCGGATGGCAATCTGGTATTTGTTGGCCGTAACGACCAGCAGATTAAAATCCGTGGTTTCCGCATTGAGCCGGGGGAAATTGAAGCACGATTGGCGGAACACCCTATGGTGCGCGAAGCGCGGGTCGTGGCCTTGGGGAATGGGCAGGATAAGCGTTTAGTTGCCTATGTTGTAGCCGAAGCGGATAGCGGGCTGGCGGCCAGTTTGCACACTCATTTGAGCGCGATGTTACCTGATTATATGGTGCCGGCGGTCTTTGTGCGTTTGGCGGCCTTTCCGCTGACGCCAAACGGTAAATTGGATCATCAGGCATTACCGGCACCGGGGGAGGATGCTTTTGCTCGTCAAATTTATGTCGCGCCACAAGGGGAAATGGAAATCGCAGTGGCGGCTATCTGGTGCGAATTACTGGGCGTTGAGCAAATCGGCCGACATGACAATTTCTTTGCCTTGGGCGGACATTCCCTGTTGGCAGTGCGGATGATGAACCGGATAGCCGCTTTCGGTGTTGACCTGCCGTTGGCCGCGTTGTTTATGTTTCCGTCATTGGCGACATTTACTGAGAAGATCTGCGCACAACGTAATACGGGCAGTGATAAATTGCCTGAAATTAGGTCCATATCCCGTGATAGTGTTTTGCCGTTATCGTTTGGTCAGCAGCGTCTGTGGTTTCTGGCGCAATTTGAGGGGGTTAGTGATACCTACCATATTCCGACAACCCTACGTTTACGTGGTCGGCTAAACCTTTCTGTCTGGCAGCAGGCCCTGAATCGCCTGTTTGCTCGCCACGAGGCGCTACGTTCGGTCTTTATCACAGTCGATGGTCAGCCTCAGGTTGAACTGTTACCGGCGGAATTTGGTCTACCGGTGAAAAAATACGATTTGCGTAAAGCATCTAACGTGGATGAACAATTTAAGCGCTTGTGTGTACAGGAAGCCAAAACGCCGTTTGATCTTGCCCGTGGTCCCCTCATTCGTTGCGCATTGATCCAACTGGCCGATGAAGAGCATATATTCTTACTGACTCAGCATCATATTATCTCCGATGCTTGGTCTTTAAAGATACTTGAATCAGAACTGGTTGCACTTTACGCTGCTGGTCTAAATCAACAGCCAGATCCGTTGCCGCCATTGACCATTCAATATCCTGATTATGCGGCTTGGCAGCGGCAGGTATTTTCAGGTGAAGGAGTACAGGCACAGAGTGATTACTGGCGTCGTACACTGGCAGATGCACCGGTGTTACTTGAATTGCCGATAGACAAACCTCGACCCTCTCAGCAATCATTCACCGGAGGTCGGGTAGCCGTACACATTGATGCTACGTTGGTACAGGCCCTAAAACATTTGGGACAACAGCACGGTACCACACTGTTTATGACACTGTTAAGCGCTTGGGCTGCATTGCTATCGCGCTTGTCCGGGCAGGATGATGTCGTCATTGGTATACCAAGTGCTAACCGTAATCTGCGGGAAATTGAACCACTTCTTGGCTTCTTTGTTAACACATTGGCGTTGCGTATCGATTTATCCGATATGCCGGATGTGGTCACCCTATTGCGGCGTGTACGGCAGACGACACTAGGAGCGCAGGAGCATCAAGATCTGCCTTTCGAGCAGGTAGTGGAAATTGTTCAACCGCCGCGCAGACCGGAATATACACCGCTATTCCAGGTAATGTTTGCCTGGCAGGAGAATGAAACAGAGGAATGGCAATTACCGGAATTGACGGTAACACCATTCGAGCAAGAATACGATATAGCGAAATTCGATCTGCAACTGGAATTGACAGAGAAGGCGGGCGAAATTGTTGGGGAACTGAACTACTCTTCTGCCCTGTTCGACCATGAAACCATCGAAAGGCAGGTGGGTTATTTGCAGGCCATATTGCGGGCAATGGTGAACCAATCTCAGCAACCGGTCACGGCTATCAATATTTTGTCATCCGCTGAGCGGGAGTTATTGCTGGAAAATTGGAATGAGACCGAAGAACCGTATCCTACTCAGGTATGTGTCCATCAGTTGTTTGAACAACAGGCAGAGAAGACCCCGGATGCCATAGCGGTAATGTATGAAAACCAGACGCTCAGCTATGCGGAACTGAATGCCCGCGCCAATCGGCTAGCCCATCAGCTTATCGCCTTAGGCGTAGCGCCGGATCAGCGGGTAGCGATTTGTGTGACACGCTCACTCGTGAGGATCATCGGATTGTTGGCGGTTCTGAAAGCGGGCGGGGCTTATGTGCCGTTAGATCCAGCCTATCCCGGTGAACGTTTGGCTTATATGCTCACTGATGCCGCGCCGGTTATTTTGTTGGCGGATAATACTGGGCGGGCAGCACTAAGTGAAGACATTCTGGCGACACTGACGGTGCTCGATCCGAATATCTTGCCGGAGCAGCCAGACAATAACCCGCAAGTCTCTGGACTGACCTCACAGCATCTGGCCTATGTGATTTACACCTCCGGTTCAACCGGCAGACCAAAAGGCGTGATGATTGAACATCGTAGCGTGGTTAATTTGACGCTGACCCAAATTACCCAGTTTGATTTTTGCGCCACCAGCCGAATGTTGCAGTTTGCCTCATTTGGTTTCGATGCCAGTGTCTGGGAAATCATGATGGCGCTGAGTTGTGGGGCCATGCTGGTTATTCCTACAGAAACCGTGCGGCAAGATCCACAGCGCCTTTGGCGTTATCTGGAAGAACAGGCGGTGACCCATGCCTGTTTGACGCCGGCTATGTTTCATGACTGTGCCGATTTACCGGCAATAGCGATAAAACCAACATTAATATTTGCAGGAGAAGCGCCGAGTCCCGCGTTATTTCAGGCACTGTGCGGTCGGGCCGATTTATTTAACGCTTATGGGCCGACGGAAATTACCGTGTGTGCGACTACCTGGGGTTGCCCGTCAGATTATACCGGAGGCGTCATCCCCATCGGCAGCCCGACCGCCAACAAACGCCTCTATCTGCTGGATGAACACGGCCAGCCAGTTCCATTGGGCACAGTGGGGGAATTGTATATTGGTGGCGTTGGAGTAGCGCGTGGCTATCTCAATCGCCCTGAATTGACGGCTGAACGTTTCCTGAATGATCCGTTTAGTGATGAAGCGGATGCCCGAATGTACCGTACCGGAGATTTGGCCCGCTACCTGCCGGATGGCAATCTGGTGTTTGTTGGTCGTAATGACCAACAGGTTAAAATCCGTGGTTTCCGCATTGAACCGGGAGAAATTGAAGCACGATTGATTGAACACCCTGAGGTAAGTGAAGCGCTGGTATTGGTGTTGGGTGACGGACAGGATAAACGACTGGTGGCTTATGTGGTGGCGCCAGCGGATGACGGACTGGCGACCAGATTGCGTGAGCACCTGAGTGATATTTTGCCTGACTATATGATCCCGGCGGCTTTTGTGCGTTTGGATGCCTTTCCGCTGACCCCTAACGGTAAGCTGGATCGCCGGTCGCTGCCAGCACCGGGGGTGGATGCCTTTGCTCGCCAAGCTTACCAAGCGCCACAAGGGGAAATTGAGATAGCATTAGCCACTATCTGGTGTGAATTGCTGAATGTTGAACAAGTTGGCCGACATGACAGTTTCTTTGCCTTGGGCGGTCACTCGCTGTTGGCAGTCAGGATGATCGAACGTTTACGGCGTATAGGGTTGGGCTTGTCGGTGCAAACGCTATTCCAGCATCCGACATTAAGTGTATTGGCCCAATCTTTGGTGCCGCATCGTGAAATTAGCGTGCCTGATAACGGTATTACCGCGGATACGACGGTGCTGACGCCAGCAATGTTGCCGCTGATTGATCTGACTCAAGCTGAAATTGATCGTATTGTTGAGCAAGTACCGGGTGGAATTGCCAATATTCAGGATATTTATGCGCTATCACCGTTACAGGATGGCATTTTATTCCACCATCTATTGGCAAATGAGGGTGATCCCTATCTACTGATTACTCAACAGGCTTTTGCTGATCGCCCCTTACTTGACCGCTATCTGGCTGCGGTTCAACAGGTGGTTGACCGCCATGATATCTTGCGTACCGCCTTTATCTGGGCGGGATTATCTGTACCGGCTCAGGTCGTTTGCCGTCAGGCGCCTTTGTCAATAACGGAATTGACGCTCGACCCGGCTGATGGGCCGATCAGTCACCAACTGGCTCAACGTTTTGACCCGCGCCAGCATCGTATTGACCTGAATCAGGCACCGTTATTACGTTTCGTTGTGGCACAAGAGAGCGATGGTCGTTGGATTTTGCTGCAATTGTTGCATCACCTGATTGGCGACCACACCACGTTGGAGGTGATGAACAGCGAAGTACAGGCCTTTCTCTCCGAGCGAATAGACACCGGGCAAATAGACAGCCTGCCTGCTCCGGTCCCGTTCCGTCATTTAGTGGCACAGGCTCGTTTGGGTATCAGCCAGACAGAGCATACTCGTTTCTTTACCGACATGCTGGCTGAAGTGGATGAACCAACACTGCCATTCGGGTTGGCGGAAGCACATCATGACGGTTCACAGGTGACGGAATCTCACCGGATGCTGACAGCGGAACTGAACGAGCGCTTACGTGGTCAGGCGCGGCGGTTGGGCGTCAGTGTGGCGGCGCTATGTCATCTGGCTTGGGCACAGGTGCTATCGCGTACCAGTGGGCAAACACAAGTGGTGTTTGGTACGGTGCTGTTTGGGCGTATGCAGGCGGGTGAAGGATCGGATAGTGGCATGGGGCTATTTATTAACACCTTGCCGTTACGATTGGATATCGATAATACCCCGGTGCGGGACAGTGTACGCGCAGCACATAGCCGACTGGCGGGATTGCTGGAACATGAGCACGCTTCACTGGCGCTGGCGCAACGTTGCAGTGGCGTAGCCAGTGGAACGCCGCTTTTTAATGCGCTGTTGAACTATCGACATAATACCCAGCCGGTCACACCAGACGAAATCGTGAGCGGCATTGAATTCCTTGGCGCACAGGAGCGGACCAACTATCCATTTGTGTTGTCGGTAGAGGATAGTGGCTCTGATCTAGGGCTGACGGCTCAAGTGGTGCAACCATTCGATCCAGAACGGATATGTGGCTATATGCAACAGGCGTTGGCAAGTCTGGTGGAGGCGCTTGAGCAGGCGTCCTATATGCCGGTACAGCAGTTAGACATTCTGCCGACAACTGAACGGACATTATTGTTAAAAACCTGGAACACCACTGAAACAGCGTACCCTGAGCGGTTGTGCATTCATCAACTGTTTGAACAGCAAGTGGAGAAGACCCCGGATGCCACGGCGCTGATACATGAAAACCAATCCCTTAGTTATGTGGAATTGAATGCTGATGCTAACCGATTGGCTCACCAACTTATTGGGCTGGGTGTAGCGCCGGATCAGCGGGTGGCGATTTGCGTAGCAAGTTCACCGGCGCGGATAGTGGCGCTGTTGGCGGTGTTAAAAGCGGGAGGCGCTTATGTGCCGCTGGACCCGGCCTATCCGGGTGAACGTCTGGCCCATATTTTGACTGATGCTGAACCGATTATTTTATTGGCAGACAGTGTTGGACGTTCAGCCTTAGGTGAACAAATGCTTGTGGGGCAGACAGTCATTGATCCGAATTCATTGCCTGATCAACCGGATAACAACCCACAACTGTCTACATTGACCTCCCGTCATCTGGCTTATGTGATTTACACCTCTGGTTCGACCGGCACGCCAAAAGGGGTGATGGTCGAACATCGTGGGTTGGTCAACCTTATTCAGGATAAAATCGCCCGATTTGACATTTTCCCCGCCAGCCGGATGTTGCAATTTGCTTCATTTGGCTTTGATGCGGGTGTCTGGGAAATGATGATGGCGCTATGCGGTGGTGCCGTTCTGGTTATTCCTGATGAGTCTGTTCGTCAGGACCCACACCGCCTTTGGCATTATCTGCAAGAGCAGTCAGTGACACACGCCTGTTTGACTCCGGCTTTGCTGCGGGATGGGGCTGATTTGCCGGTGATAACGGTAAAACCTACCTTGATATTGGGCGGTGAAGCGCCCAGTGTGGCGTTACTTAAAGCGTTGCGCAACAAGGCCACGGTATTCAATGCTTATGGTCCAACGGAAATCACCGTTTGTGCAACCAGTTGGCGTTGCCCGCCAAACTATACCGATGTGTTAGTTCCCATCGGGCGCCCAACGGCCAACACCTGTCTCTATCTGCTAGATGCTTTCGGTCAGCCCGTGCCATTAGGGGCAGTGGGCGAACTCTATATTGGTGGCGTCGGTGTGGCGCGTGGCTATCTCAATCGTCCTGAACTGACCGACGAACGTTTCCTTGCAGACCCATTTAGTCATATTGCTGACGCCCGGATGTATCGAACCGGGGACTTAGTTCGCTATCTGCCGGATGGCAATCTGTTGTTTATTGGCCGTAACGACCAGCAGATTAAAATCCGCGGTTTCCGCATTGAACCGGGAGAAATCGAAGCCCGGCTGACAGAATACGCCGGGGTGCGTGAAGCGCTGGTACTGGCCTTAGGCGACGGGCAGGATAAACGGCTGGTGGCTTATGTGGCGGCGGAAGCGGATGACGGGTTGGTTAACCGTCTGCGTGAACATCTGAGTGGATTATTGCCTGATTACATGGTACCGGCGGCTTTTGTGCGGCTGGATGCTTTTCCGTTGACGCCTAACGGCAAGCTGGATCGCCGGGCGTTACCTGCACCGGGGGAGGATGCTTTTGCCCGCCAAATTTACGCTGCGCCGCAAGGAGAAACCGAAACCGCACTGGCTGCTATCTGGTGTGAATTACTCGGCGTTGAACAGATCAGCCGGTACGACAGCTTCTTTGCCTTGGGGGGCCATTCATTGCTTGCGGTACGGATGGTTGAACGTTTGCGTCATTTGGGTTTAACGCTGGCAGTACGTGATCTGTTCCAATCCCCGATACTGTCTGAACTGGCACAAACATTGACGTTGAATCAGACCGAAAAAGTGCCGGCCAACACGATGACACCGGCCACCACGGCGTTAACGCCAGAAATGTTACCGCTGATTGATCTCACTCAGCTTGAGATTGATCGCATCGTCGAACAGGTACCGGGCGGGATAGCTAATATTCAGGATATCTATGCATTATCGCCGTTACAGGATGGGATCTTGTTCCACCATTTGCTGGCAGACGAAGGCGATCCTTATCTGTTGGCCGGTCAAATGGCCTTTGCTGATCGGAAGCTATTAGATTGTTATCTGGCGGCGGTTCAGCAGGTGATTAACCGTCATGACATCCTGCGAACAGCCTTTATCTGGCAAGGATTATCCGTACCGGCACAGATTGTTTGCCGTCAGGTGCGGTTGTCGGTGACGGAATTAACATTAGATCCGGCTGATGGGCCGATTAGCGACCAATTAACGCAACGTTTTAACCCACGCCAATATCGCCTTGATTTGGGACAGGCACCGCTGTTGCGCTTTGTGGTGGCACAGGAGAGCGATGGGCGCTGGATTGTTTTGCAACTGATGCATCATTTGATTGGCGACCATACTGCACTGGATGTGATGAGTCACGAAGTTCAGGCATACCTTGACGGTCAAGAAAGCAGTTTGCCTGCTCCGGCGCCTTTCCGTAATCTGGTGGCCCAGTCCCGGTTAGGGATGAGTCAGGCAGAACATACCCGTTTCTTTACTGAAATGTTGGCTGAGGTGACTGAACCAACGTTACCGTTTGGGTTGGCGGAAGTTCGCCACGATGGTTCGCGGATGGCCGAATCGCACCGGATGTTGGTCCCTGAGTTAAATAACAGTTTACGTGGTCAGGCGCGGCGGTTGGGTGTCAGTCTGGCGGCACTGTGCCATTTAGCTTGGGCACAGGTGTTGTCGCGTACCAGCGGACAGCCGCAGGTGGTATTTGGCACCGTCTTGTTTGGACGCATGGCGGCGGGTGAAGGGGCTGAAAATGGCATGGGACTGTTTATCAATACCTTGCCGCTACGGTTGGATATGGATGATACCCCGGTACGAGACAGTGTACAGGTAGCACATCACCGGTTGGCGGGATTGTTGGAACACGAATATGCCTCGTTGGCACTGGCTCAACGTTGTAGCGGGGTGCAGGGAGGAACGCCGCTGTTTAGTACCTTGCTGAACTATCGACACAATACGTCGTCGGCGACATCGAATGAAATTATGAGTGGCGTCGAATTCCTCGGTGCACAGGAGCGGACTAACTATCCGTTTACGCTGTCAGTAGAAGATTTTGGTGATGCACTGGGGCTGACAGCGCAAATCGCCCAGCCGTTTGATGCCGAGCGGGTGTGTGGTTATATGCAACAGGCGCTGGAAAGTCTGGTGGGCGTACTGGAACACGCCCCGGAAACCCCGGTTCGGCGGTTGGAGATTTTACCGGCAGTAGAAAGGAAACTGCTACTGAAAGTCGGCAATGGCCCGCAAACGGCCTATTCCGACCCGTTGTGTATTCATCATCTGTTTGAACAGCAAGTGGCGAAAAATCCTGAGGCTACGGCACTGGTCTATGAAGAGCAGACTCTCAGCTATGCAGAATTGAATGCATGCGCTAACCGACTGGCTCATCAGTTAATTGCACTCGGAGTGGAGCCCGATCAACGGGTGGCGATTTGCGTCACGCGTTCACCGTCAAGAGTGGTCGCGTTGCTGGCGGTACTGAAAGCGGGTGGCGCTTATGTTCCTTTAGATCCATCTTATCCGGGTGATCGGTTGGCTTATATGCTTACGGATGCGGCACCATCAGTGGTACTGGTGGATAATGCGGGCCGTACCGCGCTAGGAGAACAAGCGCTTGCTGCGTTAACGGTGCTTGATCCCACGATCTTGCCTGATCAGCCGGACAGCAATCCACACGTCCCGGCGCTGACCTCACAGCATCTGGCATATGTGATTTACACATCCGGTTCCACCGGCACGCCGAAAGGGGTGATGGTGGAACACTGTGGCTTGGTCAATTTGATTGGAGAGAAAATCACTCAATTTGACATTCGCGCGGATAGTCGGCTGTTGCAATTTGCCTCATTTGGTTTCGATGCCAGTGTCTGGGAAATCATGATGGCGCTGTGTGGAGGAGCGACACTGGACATTCCGGTTGATAGCGTTCGTCAAGACCCGCTGCGCCTGTGGCGTTATCTGGAACAACGGCGGGTAACACACGCCTGTTTGACCCCGGCTCTGCTACGGGATGGGGCCGATTTACCGGCGATAACGATAAAGCCCACCTTGATACTGGGCGGAGAAGCACCCAGTGCGGCGTTGTTGCAAGCATTACATGGTCGGGCAACGTTGTTTAATGCTTATGGCCCGACAGAAATCACCGTCTGTGCAACCTGTTGGCGTTGCCCGTCAGACTATACGGATATGCTGATCCCTATCGGGCGCCCGACAGCGAATACACGTATCTACCTCTTGGATAATCACGGCCAGTCAGTGCCATTTGGGGCTGTGGGAGAATTGTACATTGGTGGTGCTGGTGTCGCGCGTGGCTATCTCAACCGCTCTGATTTGACGGCTGAACGCTTTCTGGTAGATCCGTTCAGTGATCAACCGGATGCCCGCATGTACCGAACCGGGGATTTAGCCCGCTACCTGCCGGATGGCAATTTGTTGTTCGTTGGTCGTAACGATCAGCAGATTAAAATCCGAGGTTTTCGCATTGAACCGGGTGAAATCGAAGCGCGGTTGACGGAATATCCTGATGTGCGTGAAGCGATTGTTTTGGCGTTAGGTGATGGTCAGGATAAACGTCTGGTGGCTTATGTGGCGGCACCAGAGGATAACGAGTTGGCAAGCCAATTACATCGTCATTTAAGAGCTTTATTGCCTGATTATATGGTGCCGTCGGCCTTTGTGCGTCTGGACGCCTTTCCGTTGACGCCGAACGGCAAGTTGGATCACCGAGCATTGCCGGTGCCTGATCAGAGTGCTTTTGCTCGTCAGATCTATGAGGCGCCACAAGGAGAAACAGAGATTGCCTTGGCGGCTGTCTGGCGTGAATTACTGGGGGTTGAGCGGATTGGTCGGCATGATAATTTCTTTACCTTGGGTGGACACTCGCTGCTCGCTATGCGGATGATCAATCTGGCCGCAGAACGGGGATTAATTTGCTCATTGAATAATCTGTTCCAATTCCCGGTGCTAGCAGAACTGGTGGCAGAGATCACCTCAGATAAGCTGTTTCAGTGGCAAACCAGCGCCATACCGGTACGACCGGATGGTACCGAGCCGCCGCTATTCTTCGTACCGAGCGGAATGGATGATTACTCATATGTTTTCGGGCTGGCTCAGCATATTCAGGCGGATTACCCGATTTATGCGCTACCTTGGCCGTCCATCAATGAGGAACAGGTGTCAACCATTGAAGCTTTGGCGACCAGAATGATCACCTTTATGAAGGCGGTGCGACCAGAAGGGCCGTATCGGATATACGGCTACTCTTCTGGCGGTATACTGGCTTATGCCATTGCTCAGCAACTGTTGCATGCCGGAGAGACAGTTAATTTCTTGGGGCTAATTGATACACCCGCTCCTCACTGCTTCAAGACACGAGTCGATCAACCTAAACTTCAATTCCTTGCGGAATTGGCAAGGCAGTCAGTGGATGAGTATCCTCAAGAGATTGCCGCATTGCATCAGAAAATGGACGAACTGAATTTAGTGCAATTTATTGCCGCAGCGCAAGAGTTGGAATTATACCCATCAAATCTGCGTCCTGACTTAATTGCCAAACGTTGGGTACAGATGGGAAATTATGTCCAAATGGTCAAAGATTATCAGCCGAAAGCACTGGCGATAACGCTACATCAGTTCTATGCAATGGAGTCTTATCCACAGATCCCGTTTGTTACGGATGTTGCGCTACAGTCCGTCACGATGGAACCATCGTTAGGTTGGGAGCAGGTAGTTCCTGACTCTTCGCTACAGTTAACCTCGGTGCCGGGGGATCATTTTAGTCTGATGGAAGATAGTGAAAATAAAACTATTTTAGCTAAGACCTTAAGCATGGCGCTGGCAATGAATTGTGAAGCGGAGGCGATGTAATGTCAGTGATATGACGAGATAAAAAGCTATGTTTAAATAAAGATATACCCTATGGATTTCAAGGTGCATCGCGACGGCAAAGGAGCGAATCCCCGGGAGCATCGATAACGATGTGACCGGGGGTGAGTGAGTGCAGCCAACACTATTTTCGTTAACAGAATCGCTGTCAGGATAAATATCATTACAGATATTCCGATAAAGATATTTGGTTGTATGGGTGAGAGCCATGATGATACTTTTCTCAGTGAAGAGGCAATATTGCTATGGGGTTTTATTGATATTGTTGGCTATCTTATTATTCGTATGGCATGAATGAGGTTTAAAAAGGCGTGATGAGACTGAAACAGAGATAATCTATTAGATAAAATGAAAATAGGCATTGTTATCATATGGATGTGATTAAAATCGCCTATTCAGGCCGTCTTCATTTTATGGAAAATAATGCCAGTTTACTTTTGTCAATAAATGTCACGTTATTGTCATGAAGTTTAAATATTTTGTTTGGCATGCTGTTATATCGGCGGTGATAAAGAGGCGTGCATTAAAAATTGTATTTTTTTGAAAAAAAGAGTTGATTTTTATAAGCACCCGTTAAGAGGATAGTAGCATTCAGAAATCTCTCATCCTGTTTATGCATGATGTATTGCGGAAGGGTGAGTGGCCTAGGCAAATATCTTTGATCCGAATGGATGATCATACGTACAGAATGGAAAACCTCCCTTGCAAAAGCAGGTTGGGGTGGAAATCAGTCAATTGAAAATAAAAGATGAAGAGTAAATGATGAGTGAACCGAAGGAACATGAGATTTTTATTCATCCTGAATATGATGAACTTGGCCTCTCTTATTACAACGTGCCGCATGCCAGAATTGAAGAAAATCTGGTGGCGACTTGTTTGAAATACGCGACTAAAGTGATCCCGGTAATTTTCCTGCCTATTCAGAACTGCTGAATGGCAGAGATAAAATTTTAGGCATTGTGCATGGGGTGATGCCTAATACCGGTTCGCCCATGACTTATAAAAGGATGAAAACCGGTGAAGATGGAATGGTTGGAATGGTTATCGGCAGTCATGGTGTGGAGATGACCCCGGTGTTGGCGCAATCTCCCAGTTACATATTGCCGATGGTAAAATGACACACAAATTGCCGGAATCCGACCCTTATCAGGAAATCTATCTGGAAAAGAACCGAGGGTGGGGATTATGTGAAACCCGGTTTTTAAACCCGGATAAAAAAGATAAATGGAAAAAGGAAAAGAAAGTGACAACTGAAATGTTAGCCAATATGCAGACTCGTTGTATCGGGCATTATCTGATTGATATTCCCTTGGCATTTGAAAACATCATCAACAATGAGATATTTATTGGTGATGCAAAAATAGAAACTAAGCGTATGCATCTATCCACATTTGAACAGCGGATAGAGATGAGAGAGCAAAAATTGAGGACGACTAAGACTGCCGATCCGAAAGATCTGCCCTTTTTAAAGAAGACTTATCATCTCCAGGGAAACTTATATGGTGTGATTTTTGATAGAAATAATAGTGTCAGTGAACCCGGTTTTTCCCGAGTATTAGAAGCCCATTTATATGATAATGGGGTTGCTTTTATTATAGAAATGAAGTTGACAGAGATATCAGATGATAAATACAGTTATTCAATGGATCGTTATATAAAATCTGGATTGAATGAAAACCAATATAAAATGCTTTCTCAAACTCTGGACAAAATGCAGAGGCTAATTGCCAGAATCAGTGGCAGAAAGGATAGCGATATTCCGACAGCGGCAGGAATCTGTATCCCTGACGGTTTTATTGCCGACTATAATAATGAAAAAGAAAGTATAAAGTTTGTCTATCAGGGAAATCAGGATGATAATTTCATATTCAGTCTTGAAATCATTAATGACCTAAAAGGGGAAGGCACTTTACTTGAACGTATTAGTGAGATTGAAAGGGATTGGTTTATTAACTATGGCAAGGTAATAAGAAAGGAGGAAAGAGAGATAAATGGGATTCATGGAGAGGAGCTATTAGCAGTAGGTCTGCAATCTTTTGACAATAATCCGCGTTATCAATTTGATTTTATTGCAAATGATATGGTGTTGGATGATAAAAAAGTCTGTGTTGTTATTATGTTAATGAATTACCAGTTGCCTGCAACGCCATATACCGAAGATGAATTGATCATATTTTGGGATGCAATAACGAAAACTTTTCGTAAAAGACCGGATGATTTTGAATAGTAATAAAGTGAGAGATATAGTGTTTTAAATAATTCACTAATGGGAGGTCCAAGGTGTTATGGTATATTTTGCCAATGATTTTTTTGACTTATATGTTGCTTTTAAGTCCGGCAATATTGATTGTTGATATACTCATCATTTGTCGGATAGCTAAAGGTGTTGTGTGGAAAAAATATAAAATTGTTTCAGCGGTAGCCTTATTAATAGAGCAAGGCTACCGTTATTTATGCTGGTATGTCCAGATTGAAATTTATTGTCATAAGCAGAGTGGTTTAATAATAAAATTGCTATGACAATAAGAATTTTTCTGGTACATAATGATGAAAATTATTCGCTAAACAGTATTCTTCCAGTTGTTGGCTGGAATGAATCCCTATCTTGTTATATATCCGGGCCATATAGGTTTCAATGGTGCAATAAGTAATATTTAATATCTGTTTAATTTTTTGTCTGGTGTATTTTTGTAAAAAGAAAAAAATGATGTCCCATTCATGCAGCGTAAAAATATCGCTTGGTGGTTGAAGCATAATGGATGCCGGTAGTTCTTTATAATATTGATGTAGGCTGGCTAATGAGTAGCTTTTGGCTTCCCAACAATGATACATGACGCCGATACAATTTCCATCTTCATGATAAAAAGGCAATTTTTCACAAAAGTAAGATGACAAGATTTGATCTTGTCCGAATATATGTGTTTCAACTGAACATATTCTCTGTTCTTTTACCATGACCATACTATCTTGAATAATAAATTCCTTAGCAAATTCAGCGCCGTTCCAAGGGAGTTCATGATCATAAAGCCCATCATAATTAAATGAGGCTTTAAAATTATGAATATATTTCTTTGTTGCTGAGTTACCATAAATGAAATTTGAAGAACTATCTTTTATTCCCCACGGCTCATTGCTGATTTCCATCGTGTTGATAATTTGAGGTGATATTATATAGTTCTTCATAAAGACTCCTTGAAAATTTTAAGCTTGAATGAACATTCTACTTTGAGATTCCCTAGCGCTTTCTGGGATATAGCGGTAAAATTGATGTTTTTCATAAGAATTTTCTAGTGTTATATGATTTCATGATTATAAAGCTTTCTGCAATCGAATGATTTTTCAAGATTATGAATAAATTATTTTGTTGCTGGATTGCCGTAAATAAAACATGAAGAACTATCTTTTACTCCTCTACAATTCATTATCCATTGTATTGACAATCTGAGGTGATATTGCATAGTTCTTCTTCATGAAAATTTCGTTGTGATTTAGCGCCTAAGAAAACATTTTGCTTTTCCGTTTCACAAATCTCTCTGGCACGTAGAGGTCATAGTCATTCGTGCGACAATAGTCTTCCAATTGACGACTGGAATGAACACCAATTCGTTTATATATTCGTGAGAAATGGGTTTCAACCGTACGATAGGAGATATTTAACATCCTACCGATTTGTTTACTGGTATACTTATGTAACATGAGGAAAATAACATCCCATTCCCGTTTCGTAAATATATCGGTTGGTGGAGAGAACAGAATAGATGACGGTAGTTTTCCATAAAATAGACGGGTAAATGAGAAGTCCTGAGCTTTCCATGCGTGGAACATGATTCCGATACATTCGTTATCATCATTATAGAATGGATATTTTTCTTGGAAATAAGATGAAAGAAATTTATCTTTCCCGAACATATGTGTTTCAAGCGAACATACTCTTGAATCTTTCTCCATTACAGTTTTATCATGAATAACAAATTCTTCTGCAAACCCCGCTCCATCCCAAGGAATTTCATTATCATACCGGCCTTCAAAATCAAATGAATCTGAAAGATTTTCGGCATGATTAAGTGCTAAATTACCATAAATAAAACATGAATTTTTATCTTTGATCCCCCAAGGTTCATTACTTTGCTGCATGGTGTTAATAACTGAAGGTGAAATATCTACCTTATTAATTTTGTTCATAATGAGATCCTATTGTAAAGTTAAGTTAGTAATTATGGTTTATAACTCTCTACTGCCAATAGTGATAAAACGTTCAGGAATATAAAGATGATAGTTATTTTTCTGACAGAAATCCGCTAATTCTATCTGTAGTGGTAAATTAAATTTCTGGTAAATTGACTGAATATGATTAACAACATCTTCTGTGCTCATCGTTAATTCTTCACCGATGCTCTCTTCATCCTGTGAACGCAGGGTTAGAAAAAGCACTTCCCACTCGGTTTGCGTCAATATATTATTTGGTGGCGTAAATTGCAGGTTTGATGGCGATATTTTGTCATAATAGTAAGAAACAGAAAAATCTTGAGGTTGATACATATGAAAGAAGATCCCAATGCAATCATTATTCTCATCATAAAGGGGAAATTTATCACAAATATAGCTTTGTTTGACGTTATTTTCTCCAAACCGATGTGTTTCCAGTGAAGTGATGCGTTGCATAGTTTGGATGGCTTTTTGATCCTGACGGTGGAATTCTTCTGCATATTCGGCGATAGGCGAGGGTAATTCACCCGTGGTAAGCCCGATAATATCGAAATCTTCAGGAAGGTTGAGTAGTTGATAGAAAGCAGGGTTAGCATAAATAAATCTTGACTGATGATCTCTGGCACCCCAAGGTTCATTGCTTTTGTCCCACATCAGGGTTAATTGTGGTGTAATAAGGGTGGATTTGTTTCGTATGTTTGACATAGTAACTCCTAAATTCCTATTTAAATCATTATCTGAATGGTTGCTTTTTCGATTATATCTTAAGTGGACAGCCATATAATAGAATATAATGCTTTTCTCGTCAAAAAGCGTATGTTTATTAATTGAATTTTTACTATTTAATAATGAAACTTTAAATAGAGAGGAATATAACTATATATACTATTTTGGATGAGGATTATTTAAATGATTTATTGAAAGAGCAAGTAGAGGTTGTTGCTATGCTCGCTGCTGTGCCTGATATCAGCTATTTTTAGCTGAAAAATAGGTATTATTAATGGTAAATGAGTGCAAATTATGCTTGAAATTATCAGCATCCTCATTGTTGTCAGTTGCTCAATAGTTATTTGTCCTAATGCTTAAGAGCTGTTCTGTTAAACTATTTGATTTACTCGTCTTTGTAATAAAGAACAAATCTGAGCAGCGGCATGAAAAAAATGAGGGTTTTTGGTCATATTTTTGATGTGACATAAAGATTAAACTCAATAAATTACTCCTGTTGTGTTAAGTATATGCTGTTAGTTTTTTACATTGTTTGTGCTCATTACCCCTTTAAAAGGGGTGTTGCCAAGAGTGATTCTCGTTGGGATTAAGTAGTCAATACTTAATGAGCGACGCTAACATAAATTTTTTCCTAACTTTATCAATGCATATTCAAAGGATTTGAGCAAAAAACCAAGGTGTGATTCAGAATGCATTATTGACGAATTTTATCTTTGAGTCATTTTCTCTTGATATACATCAAGAATCAGAGGATATCCTGATTGGTGGAATTGCATATAATGATTTTAATTTTATCGACAAAGAGGCCATTAAAACGGGTAAGCAAACAAAGGGGTATGCCGCTGAATTACGGTTTTTTTTAACTCATCTCGCTATACCCTATGGATTGCAAGATGGATCGCGACGGCAAGGGAGCGAATCCCCGGGAGCATAGGTAACTATGTGACCGGGGTGAACGGTTATTTTTTTACTATAGATATTTTATTGCAAAGAAATAAGTTAAATTTTCTTGAATTTCTGGTGCAACAACATTAATAACTCAACGTTATTAATTTTATTTATGAAAAAATTTTTAATAATTAAAATAAAAAAATTGGTTGAGTTGCAATTTAATTTTATTTTTTACTATCTTATTTGTATTGTTAATACCAATGTAGGGATATAGGGCAATATATGGGGGGTAAACAGACTTTCTTATGTGTTAATGTTGATTTTGAGTTTTGGCTCTATATTATTTTATTCTACTTATTCATTTAACCGTATTTGCAGATATATAAACTCATTATGTCTCTGAGCTTAGGGTTTTTGCTTCACTATATATTTTACAATCTTTGTGAGTAAATTTCTTGTTGAGGAAGAAATATGTTTAAAAAATTCTAACAAATCACTTCTGATATTAATGATAACAAAGGCGTTTTTTCTTATTATTTCATTGCTTGGAAAGCAAACAATCAATGGAATAATAGCTTAATAGAGTTAGAATAATCTGCCTAATTAGACAGGATTATATAAATAATGCCCGATTGATGGCTGTCATTATATTTTTTTACCGTGGGAATAACGGTGGAGTTGCTCTGTCCATGGAAAACTAGATTCTCAAAACCGTTGCTGTATCTGTCAGATGCAGTGGTTTTCTATACCCTATGGATTTCAAGATGGATCGCGGCGGCAAGGGAGCGAATCCCCGGGAGCATAGATAACGATGTGACCGGGGTGAGCGAGTGCAGCCAACAAAGAGGCAACTTGAAAGATGGCGGGTATATTTAACCTCAGATTAAATTAAGGGATTATTTATGGGAAAATCATCAAACCGCAGTACAGAATATTTCTTCACTGGAAAATACTACGATGATGATGATGGCAATAATATTGTTGCCATTGGTGTCGGAGGGGTTATTTATGCCAAAGGAGGAGATGATCGTATTACTCTAGGGTCAATTGGCGCGACGGTCTATGCTGATTCTGGTAATAAGGTTGTCAATGGTGGCGCCGGATATTTAAAAATAGTGGATAAGGAAGGTAATCTGGCCGTACAGGGCGCTGCGGGTTATTCGGGTATTGATAAATGTGGTAATGGTAATATTTCATTTACTGGTGCGGCGGGGGGTGTTTCTATGGATCACCGGGGTGACCATGGTGATCTCAATTTCTCAGGAGCGGCGGCTTATAATGGTCTGAGTCGCAAAGGGCAATCCGGTAATGTGACTTTTAACGGTGTTGGTGGTTATAACGAATTATGGCATGAAACGAATCGAGGTAATTTAAATTTTACCGGCGTTGGTGCTGGCAATAAAATTGATCGTACTTGTTATGAGCATTATGAGAAAAGCCACGGTGATGTGAAATTTGAAGGTGGGGGAGCAGCGAATAGTATCAGTTCTCGGGTTGAAAGTGGCAATATTAATTTCACAGGTGCCGGGGCTGATAACCACATTATACGTAAAGGTAAAGAAGGCAATATTATTTTGCATGGCGCAGGGGCATCGAACCGCATTGAGCGCTTGCGTCAAAATCAAGATCAATATGAACAGACCCGCGGTAATATCGAATTTGAAGGCGCCGGTGGTTATAACCGAATTTATTCTGATATTGCTCATGGCGATATTACCTTCGACGGGGCCGGTGCTTACAATGAAATATCAAGAATCGGCGAAGATAGTGATTCTCGTGATGAAGCACTGGAATATGCTAAAGCTGAAGAGATTGTATTAACAACGGCGACGATGGGAGAAAATTGGATTCAGCAATTCCAACAAGTAACCGGTATTAAATCAATGACCGAGCCTAACACTTATCTCTTTGCATTTGCCGACGAAATGTACACTAAGATTAGCAAAATTCAACTCCGAAATGATCCTGAAACCGGTAAGCTCAGTTATTACGCCACTTCTTGGTACAAAGAGGGCAATCACCTTAATCATCTTGCTACGCAAAATATCTCTTCAAGTAATGGATTTTTCGATATACGTTCCAATCGTGGTTACCGTCTCTTTAATCTAATCTTTGAACATCATCACCCCGTTATTATTCAGCATACTGTTGAAGAAGATTTGCAGGAAAACCAGTGGGTGACTTATGCCGGTGGAACCAATGCCAGAGCAGGAAATGTCACGTTGACTAATGCCAAAATGCATGGGAATGCAATCCATTCTAGTGGTTTGATATTGGATGTTTCAGCGGTGAAATCGAACCGTCAACCGAACACTTATATTTATGCCAAGTATGTTGAGTCATATACCAAAGTAGTGATGGTTGAGTTGAGAAATGATGCTAAAACCGGTGCGCTGCAATATTACGCCAGTGCGTGGTACAAAGCGGGTGATCATACCGGCAATCTGGCTGCTGAAAAGGTTTCCCCCCAAAATGGTTATCGCTCAATGGATATAGACGGATATTCGTTAACCAATCTGCAATACAAAGTGAATACAGTGCGCCGTGTTTCTGAACATTTAGCACACACAGAAGAATATAGTCATCAGGAGTTGGTGAAATCATCCGCGGATATGGGGGACAGCTCCGGTGACATTAATTTCAATGGCATGGGAGGTGGCAATGTCATTATTTCCAGTGTCACACGTGGCAATATCAATTTTGAAGGCGCGGGTGCTGCTAATGTCATCGTGAAAAAGGGGGAACAGGGCGATTTGACGTTCCGTGGTGCAGGTCTGGCAAACGTGCTGGTTCATCAAAGCCAACGTGGAGAAATGGATGTTTACGCTGGCGGTGCGGCAAACGTATTGGTCCGAATCGGTGATGGGCGGTATCTGGCTCATCTTTTGGCGATAGGTAATATCTCAATCCACCAAGGCAATGGCGATAGCCGAGTTATCATGCTTGGGGGTTACAACACTCATAGCCAAATAGGTAATGGCAACGCAAATTGGTTAGGTGCAGGCGGTTTTAATGTGATGACCCAAACCGGTAAGGGGAAACTCTCCTCGGTACTGGTGGGGGGTGCCAATGTGCTGACTAAGCTTGGTGCTGGTGATTTAGTTGCCGGTATGCTTGGTGGTGCAAACATTATCACGCATCTCAACGATGATGAAATATCAAATACCACAGCGGTTGCGTTAGGTGGCGCCAATATTCTGACGAAAAAGGGCAGAGGTAACGCTATTGCGCTGATGGGCGGTGGCGCCAACGTGTTTACTCACATTGGCAATGGGAGTACGACGGGGATGATGTTAGGTGGCGCTAATATCTTGACTAAAGTCGGAAACGATGACACCACGGGTATCATGCTCGGCATAGGTAATGTGCTGACTCATGTCGGTGGTGGTCGGACGCTGGGAATTATGGGAGCCGCAGGCAATGTTTTTACCAAAGTGGGTAGTGGAACTGCGATTGCGGCCATGATTGGCGTGGGCAATATCTTTACTCATGCTGGCAGCGGTGATGCATGGGGGTTGATGGGGGGCTTGGGGAATGTTTTTACCAAAGTGGGGGAGGGTAAAGCGTTGGCATTGATGATAGCCGCCGACAATGTGTTTACTCACATTGGTGATGAAATGAGTGTTGCCTTGATGTTGGCTAAAGGCAATATCGCCACCAAAGTGGGTAACGGCATGACGCTGGCTGCAATGATCGGTGAAGCTAATGTGATGACCCATATTGGTAATGGCTCAACCTTTGCCGCGATGATCGGACAGGGCAATATCCTGACGAAAGTGGGCAATGATTTGGCGTTCGGTTTGATGGTGGGTGAAGCTAATATCTATTCGCATGTAGGTAATGGCACCAGTATTGGCTTGTTTGCCGGTGAGCTGAATGTGATGACTAGGGTAGGTGATGGTACAACATTGGCGGCAATGTTTGGTCAAGCCAATATCATGACTCATTCCGGCAATGGCTTAACCGGCGTTTTAGCGTTAGGAGAGGCGAATATTGTCACCAAAGTGGGGGGTGATTTTATGGGCGTGGTTGCGGCGGCGGAGGCTAATGTCATCACCCATAAGGGATCATCAACCACTGCTGCCGTGCTATTTGGTAAGGGTAATATCCTAACGAAGGTGGGCGACGGGACAACAGTCGGTTTACTTATTTCCGATGTGGGTAACATCATGACCCATGTTGGTCATGGCACAACGGTGGGCTTTGCTAAAGGTAAAGCCAATATCATTACCAAAGTGGGGAACGGTACCGGCGTTAATGCGGTTTGGGGGGACGCGAATATTCTAACGCAGGTTGGTGATGGTGACCGTTATAACTTCGCGAAAGGTAAAGCAAATATTATTACCAAAGTGGGTCATAATCAGGAAGTCACGGTTGTTCAGGGTGATGCCAATATCATCACCCATGTGGGGCAAGGTGATGATTATACCGGCACTTGGGGCAAAGCTAATGTGATTACCAAGGTCGGTGATGGGCGCAATGTCGTGCTTGCCAAAGCTGATGCCAACATTGTGACTCAGGTCGGTAACGGTGACAGCTTTAATGCCTTGTGGAGTAAAGGAAATATTGTCACCAAAGTGGGTGACGGTATGCAGGTTACTGCGGCGAAAGGCAAAGCCAATATCACGACCACGGTGGGAAATGGTTTAAGTGTCACTGCGACGCATGGCGATTTTAATATCAATACCAAAGTGGGTGATGGTATTTCTATTAACGCCGCGTGGGGTGAATATAACGTTAATACTAACGTTGGGCATGGTCTCAATGTTGCGATCATGAAAGGTAAAGGCAATGCCAATATTCATATTGGTGATGGTCTGGGGATTAACACCTCTTATGCCCGTAATAATCTAGCGATTAAGGTGGGTAACGGTGATTTCCACACGCTTTCTATTGCTGAAAGTAATACGCAAAGTAATAACCTTCCTTTTCTGTTTAAAAACATTAAACGAACTGTGTTGAGTGTGGAAGGTAGTCAGGCAATTAATTATCTGATTTACGCTAATGAGACGAATACTTCGGGTACGTATAGAGGACGAGGAGCGATTAATTTAACTGAAGTTTCTGCCATTGATGGTTTCCAGATGAATGCCATTGATGACGTTAGTTCGAATCTGCGGGATAAATTAAGCGGCACGGTAACTCAGGTGGAGATTCCTGATACTGAGGCCATCCAGAACGCCTTGCATATTGGAGACAAGGTTGATTCGACGCAGAGTGAATCATCATCACAAGCTGACGCTGTTATTAAACATGCAAAACAGGGTAGCGCTGAGCAAAATGCGTTAAATGATAAAGAGAAAGCGGAGGAAAATTATCGCATTCTGGCACAAGAAAGGGATAACCAACTTAAAACAATTTCAAAATCACAATTCCAATTGGAGTCAACAGATCAAAATGTGCTGAATACCAATGGGCAAGTCCAGCGTGATGCAATAAGTGGAGAGTCCAGGGCAGTAACGAAAGAGTTGCTTTCCCTAACTCAACGTCTGAATGCGCTTAATGACTATGCCAATGACTCGGGTCAATCGGGTGATGAGTGGCGTGACCGGTTTGCTGTGGGATATTTGGATCGTACTCAGGGGAAATTAGATGACGCCAAATTTATTTCACAGAAAAAATTAGCTGATTTATCGCCGTGGCTTATTGATAACCAACAACAAGTAAAAAATGCAATTGGCAAATCAGAAGCAGGTTTAGAGCAAAGTTATCAGAATATAAAGAACGCAGACGACAATATGGAGGATGCGCGTACAAAAGCGAAATCAAGACAGAGAGAAGCAGATTTACAACGTCTGTGGGCAGAAAAAGCGGAAAGCGACGCCTATGCCGTGTATGAAGAAGCGAAACAACGCGGTGAACATGATAGTTCGGTAGCGAAAAATAAAGCCGCTCAGGTACAGGTTGACGCGAAAGGGGCGAAACAGGCGGGTGATGCAAAACCTGATCGTAGCGGAGCGACCGGCAGTGGCTTGTCTGGAAAGGTTTATACACCAATCGACGTAGCGAAACCGAAAAGTCATATCAATCCTGAAGCCAAAACGGAAGCTAATGGCTGGAACAGGGAAGATCTAACATTAACAGCCGCAGATTTGGCGGCATTGAATAGTGCGCAACGGGCGATTAATCGGCTACAGATCAACAGGAGTATTCGCCCAGAGAATGTCGGTGCTTCGATCATTTCGCTGCTTACCGGAACACCATCCGATAGGGTTGTGGAACCTATCTCGAATCAACCCAGAAAGTTAATCACAAAAGCACCTGCAATTTCGGGTATCAATTTGCAAGGGTTAGGGCAAGTTGTTGGTGGAGATAGCCTTAAATCCCATTCTTCCATCCTGAGAGAGTTTGAGCCTTTCTTGCTGAGTCAGGGTGACAAACGGTTTATTGATTCAACGAAAAGATATCTTGGTCAGATAAATACCGATCGGCCCAGTAAGGCGCTGGTGGCAGTACGTGAGGCGTTCAACAATGCGGTCGAACAACCTGATGAACAGCATGTGTTGCAACTTGAGCAAGCGCTTGCTCATTGGCAACAGCATGATCCCAATGAATTTACCAAGCGAGGTCGATTAGTCAAAAGTCTGCGTTTTGAGATGGGCGAACGGGTTGCCTACCTTCAAGCAAAAAGAGCTGAATCAGCCGGGATTTTAGGGGTTAGCTTAGCGCCTGACCATGTTGCACAGTTTGACCAACAGGTATCCTTTGACGGGTTCGGGCGTGTGGTCGGTCTGAAAGGCGATATCGCACAAAGCGAAATTAATCGTCTTACTGATTTACAAATCAAGTCATTGACCCAGATTAACTCTGCGGCGGAGCGGGAAGCGCCTAAAACTGAAAGTGAAAGTCTCATTGTTTTCGTTAGCCGATTGCAACAGGAAGCGATTCCCGAAGGGATGCCGCTAATTGAACGAGCGAAAAACCTTTGGCTTAGCGGACAAGTAACACGACAGGAAACCACTAAGCTATTTGAGGATGCGGTTACCCAATTGCAGACACATCCTGAATTACACACGTTAGCTCAGCAGTTACTGGCTGATGCCCGTAAGGAAAAGGCAACGGGACAATATATTGACAACCTGTTTGGTCGCCATTTTGATTCTGAATTTGCCCATGAATTGGTGAAAACCGCGCCACAGGATGCCATGACCACTTCCAGGCAGACAGGACAATTTCTGGTAGAGAGATTTGAACAGTGGATAGGGCATTTTTATCCTGATGTCGCCGAGCGTGAAAAGATTATTGCTAAAAAGATGGCCGGTTTTGCCAGGGCCATTAACAAAGACTTTCGTCCCTGGTTTAGTCAGGTGCCTGAATTGACGACGTTCCTGGACGAACCGACTTTTGCCAACTTCAAAGTCATGATGACTCAGGTTAATGATGGTTTTGCTGTGATTAAGGTACCATTTCTGGCAGTAAAAATGGCCATTACCTCAGGAATGGGGATGGATCGTGCGGAGTGGAAAGTTAAAGGGGATCATTTCTATGGGGAGGTTATCACTGAAACCCGTTCGACCAGTAGTCAACTGACTAGCGGGGCTGATGTCACATATGACGTTGAAATAACCGAAAAGCAGACTAACGATTATGGTACGGCGTTGCCCTACCAGCCTGCTAATAACAAGCATGATGACTTTTTGTATGGCAGAAAGGTTGCTGCTGGCCGAATTTTGGTCCCCGGATGGGAAACAAGATTTGAGCATCATGCGTTAGCGCAAGGTCACTCTGTGGTGACAGGAGCCTCCGGCTCGACCAATATCATGGTTCACCTCAATAACTATATTGCCAGTGAACAGATTGCCAGTGAACAGCCAGTTTTCTCGGCTAGACAGAGCTATCTCAACACGCTGGCGTTTCTGGTATTTGATGGTGGTCATTCTGTCAACGAAAGTCTGGCGGTTTATCAGGCACTACAGGTAACCGGTGATGAACAACGTAAGCAGTTACTAAATAGCTACACTGCCAATTATAGGGAGCTGGTGGATATTGCCGGTGGAGAAGGCAAAGTGTGGATAAGCCAGGCGCTGGATAACGCTTTCCAGGAAACTGGGGAGTTCTATCAGAAACATGCCAGGGTGAAGCCACAAAGTCACCCAGCGGTGGAAGAGTTAGACCGGTTATCGAGTAAGAATAAGCGGCCAGAGCCGACTATCATCGACGATACTCATCAGGATAAGAAAATAAGCAGGCCACTCGGTGACTGGCAAATAGAGACGGTGACGCCACAAGCTGATGGCCGTGAAACTCGCTTTGATGGTCAGATTATTATCCAAATGGAGGATGATCCAGTCGTCGCTAAAGCTGCGGCCAATCTGGCGGGTAAACACTCAGATTCTAGCGTAGTGGTTCAACTTGATTCTAAGGGCAAATATCGTGTGGTTTATGGCGATCTTGCCAGATTATCCGGTAAGTTACGCTGGCAGATTGTCGGTCATGGTCGTGATACGTCGGAGCAGAATAACATTCGTCTGAGTGGTTATACCGCTGATGAACTGGCGACCAGATTAACGTGGTTTTATCAGGATGTTAATCGGGGTAAAAGCATAACTCACAAACCTGATCACATCAGTATTGTGGGCTGTTCTTTGATAAGTGATGACAAACGGGATGGCTTTGCTCGTCGTTTTATCACTGTGTTAGATAAGCAAGGCATGCGCAGTGATGTTTCCGCTCGCAGTAGTGAAGTGGCCGTTGATGCCAGTGGACGCAAATTTACCCGTGATCAGAATAACCAGTGGGTTAACAATCTGCCTGATAACAAAATCGTATTGAGTTGGAAGAACCAAAATGAGTTGATCACGCATACCGAGCTAGTTCGCCGTGGTATTGCCGAAAGTGATATCAACCTCTCCAGGGTAGGACATACCGAAGCTGATACCGTTATTAAAGGCGTGATTACGGGTCACAATGGAGTGTTGGTTAAACCAAAGGAACGTGAAAATACGATTCAAATTGATTCCAATGAGAAAGCGAATAATCAACTCAGTTACTCCGGCAATATCCAGGTGAATGTGGGAGATGGGGAATTTACCGCGCTCAATTGGGGAACCTCGAACGTTGGTATCAAAGTGGGTAGCGGTGGTTTTAAATCACTGGCCTTCGGTGATAACAATGTGATGGTGCATATCGGTCATGGTGACAGTAAACAGAGCTTCGATATTACAGGTTATCAAGCGCTTGAAGGGGCGCAAATGTTTATCGGTAATCGTAATGTCAGCTTCAACCAAGGCCGCAGTAATGACCTGATTGTGATGATGGATAAATCTATCCCAACGCCGCCGTTGGTTAATCCGTTTGATGGTGTGGTGCATATTGCCGATGTACTGCAAGGTGTCGCGGGTTCCAGTGAGGATCAGGATTGGTTAGCGGCACAAGATCAGCAATGGACCATTGCCGGTGCGAAGAAGTTTGTACAGGATCTCTCTGGCTTAGACCAAACCAGCAATGTGGACTACAACACGCTGGTGGAGCTGGATTCGCAACATGAACGTAGCAGCCGTGGTTTGAAATATGATGCCGAATTAACCCTGAACAAGAAGTTTAATCAGTGGCTAGGGGAACATGGCAAGGGCGCTGATATGGGCAAAATAAGTCGTATAGAACAATTCCGTCAGGCTAATCAGAAACTGGCCTTCAACTTTGCTGTAGGCGGGCGTGGCGCGGATATTCAGGTGACAACCGGTAACTGGAACCTGATGTTCGGTGACCATATCCAGTCGATTCTGGATACTAACTTAGGTTCGCTGTTTGGCCTGATGACGCAGCAATATTCAGCAACCGGCATGGCGAAGACTACCTTTACCTATCATCCACAGGACTTGCCGCGTCAGCTTAAGAATAAACTGATTGGCCGATTAGCGAGTGTAAATGCAGATACCACCTTAGCGGATATTTTTGGGGTGAACTACACCGCAGAGGGGAAAATGATTTCCCGCACAGGCGAATCGGTTGATGGTGAGGCAATTCTGCAAGAGATGTTGGAAGTGATTGGGGAGTTTAGCGGTGATCAACTGCAAGCGTTCGCCAATCCAGAAACGTTACTTGATAGCTTGGAGGCGGGTATCGATATGGGCGAGGATGGCGTCAGGTCATTTGTGGAGAGTCATGGCCTGAAAGAGAAAGCGCCCGATGAGCGTCAGGAACCAGGATCTTCGGTGAATATCAATGGAGAAAATGCTCAAACCAATAATAAACCCAAGCCTGCATTTGGTTTTAATTCGCTGAACTTACCTAATCTGTTTGCAACGATGTTCAGCGAAAAGAAGCAACAAGAGATGAAATCGTTAGTGGCTAATCTGAAAGAAAATCTGACGACCGATCTGCTTAATATGGAGGAAAAAACGTTTGATTTCCTGCGCAGCAGCGGTCATCTGCAAGGGGATGGCGATATCCATATCTCGTTGGGGAACTATAACTTCAACTGGGGCGGTGACGGTAAAGATCTTGGTGCCTATCTGGGCGATAACAATAACTTCTGGGGTGGCCGCGGTGATGATGTTTATTACTCGCTAGGGACTTCCAATATTTTTTCGGGTGGTGAAGGCAATGATTTAGGCGTCCTGATAGGGCGTGAAAACTGGATGTTTGGCGGTCATGGGGATGATACCGCAGTGGTGGCCGGGCGGATTAACCATGTCTTTATGGGGGAAGGCAATGACCAGACATTTGTCTTTGGTGAAGGCGGTTTTATTGATGCGGGTAACGGACAAGATTACGTTGTCACCTCCGGCAACTATAACCGGATGGATACTGGGGAAGGTCAGGATTATGCGGTGATCATCGGCAATAATAATCAAGCCGAATTGGGTGGGGGCGACGACTTTGCCAGAGTATTTGGTAATGACAACCGGATTGATGGTTATTCCGGCAATGATGCAATTAAGCTGATGGGCTACCATGCGGTGATCAATGGTGGAGAAGGTGATGATCATTTGATAGCCGCGGCGATTTCGAAGTTCAGCCAGTTTGATGGCGGTGAAGGTCAGGATCTGCTGGTGTTAGGTGGGTATCAGAACCATTTCCGGGGCGGTGCAGGTGTGGATAGCTTTGTGGTCAGCGAAGAAGTGATTGATAACCGAGTGAGCGATATTAACACAGAAGATATGATCTTGTTTAACGGTGTTGACTGGCAAAATTTGTGGTTGCAGCGTAGTGGGTATGATCTGGTGCTGTCAGTGAAGCGCCATATTCAGGACAACACGGCTCAAGGGAGATTTGAATCGGAGGGTTCTGTCATCTTTAATGATTACTTTAATGGCAATCGTGCCAAATTGGTGACTCGGATGAGTGATAAGAACGCGTCAGGGGAACGCGAATTTACGGCATTGTCAGACAATGCCGTGGATTCTTTGATCCAGGCAATGAGCGGTTTTGCTCCGGCAGTGGGTGATAATGGTTTTATTGCGGGTCTGGACAGTCAGGCGAAAACGGCTATCGCAACGGCGTGGACTGATGTCACGATTGGTAAGGGGAAATTTGCTTAATCAGCTCTTTATAAATCAGTAAAAAAGTTTTAATAAGGTGGCTCACAGAAAGGTGGGCCATTTTTTGGAATTTTTATTCAGTAATTGTTTATAAGTTTTATTTGTTAATGCTTTTACTGATTTTTTATTAATATTTTAATATTAAATTTATGGTTTTGTTATTAAATATAGTTAATTGCAACGTTTAATTGTTTTTACAGTGGGACTATATTGTTTTTGTATGTTCATATTAATGAGTTAATTTATTGTCAGTGTGTCTATTTTGGTTATACATTAAAATAGGAATGTCAAAAAAATATAATTTTTAAAATGAAATTTAACTAGTATTACAAGAGTATGAGAACATAGAATAATAACTTTCTCCTTGTTTATATATTCTTATTCCTAGCATATGTTTGGTTTTTTTCCATAAAATAAATACGATTAAATCAGTTAATGATTTATTAATTTATAAGATTGAATTTAATTTCTCAATTGTATTAATTTATGCAGTGTAAAATATATGACAGATTTAAATTGTAAGTTCTTGAATCGTTATTGTTATCTGGCAAAGGAAAATTTTAAAAAAAAGTCAGAATAACAAGTAGTACAAATATAAAAAAGGAATAATGGAATGAATACAGATACTTATTTATTTCTTAGCACAGAGAACACAAAATATAGTGAACAATTTTATGCAGCATATAACGATTATCCCCAGCCTATTAATAAAAATTGGCCTAACCTTCCGGCCGATTTCCAAAGACATATTGATGATGTGATTAATTTGAATGGTTATTTGTATTTTTTCAAAGGATCACAGTACCTTAAATTCGATATAGCAAAAGCACAGGTGAGTGATGGACCAAAGCCCATTGTGGAAGGATGGCCTGGATTGAAAGGTACTGAATTTGAAAATGGAATAGATGCCGCTACAGAATTAATGGATATAAAAAAAACCAATTTGACAGATGTGGTTTGCTTTTTTAAAGGAGGTGATTGTATCGATTATACCGTAAGTTCACATACCATTAATCAGAATCGCATTGCGACCAGATGGAAGATGGCTGGAAAATACGCAGGATTCGCTGAAAATCTGGATGCTGCTGTTTTATGGCGAACCAGGGGGCACCATTTTATTTATTTTTTCAAAGGAAACGCCAATACCCGATTTAATTTGGAGTTGAATACTATTGATCATGAGCTGCTCTCTATTCAAAGCAATTGGAAAGGCGTTACTTTCAAAAAAGTTCAAGCGGCGGTATCGGTTGATACCGATTTATTAGGTAGTGATCGAGGCAATGATAGAGGAGGAAGTTGTGGTGGAGAATGCGGTATTAATGATATCGGTAAACATTGTTTCCAATTACCCTACAGTATAAGATTTGGTTTGGCAGCTTATGTTAATACGGACATCCATCAACAAGTCATAAAAATATATATTGACGACCTTTTGGTAGATACATTAACTAGAAAAGGAACAGATAATGCCATTGGTATCAAAACTTATACATCAGGTAAAGGGAAGGTCTGTGTTGAAATTGAGGGAGATGGTAAACCTTGTAAACTTCGTTATGCCTATAATACATTTGACGGAAAACCGGGGATAGCCGTTATCGGTGCAGAAAATGGCTCCAACAATAATTATAACGATAGTGTGGTGGTATTAAATTGGCCATTAGTGTGAGTTAAGAATGCTTTAGGTGTTAATATAAATAACATCGATGAAACTATTAACAATTTTTTAGGTGGAAATGAAAATGGTAAAAATAATCTCATTTATAGTTTGTTTGCTTCCTTTTGCTGCGTTTGCCGGAAATCCATTAGTTGCAGTTTGCGATGGTGTATTTATTAAAGAAACCCGCATAGATAGTGTAAGTTACTCATCAAACTGGCTAGGATCAGGACCCGGTGTGAATGTTAAAGTTAATGGTACTTGGTACGGGAAATTAATGTCTGATAACGCAGATAAATTTACTTCAGCACTGAATGACGCCTATTTGAATAGAGTTGTTGTGAATGTTTGTGTTGTAGGCGGTTACTTGCGAGGATTTGAGTTTCAACCTTTGGATTCTGGGAAGCAATTATCCGAAAGAGAAAAGCTAGTGATTAAATAACCTGAGCTTTGCGTGATAAGAGGGAATAAGAAGAAAATTCGATGCCTGAGAACCTGTTTACAATAAAGTTAATCACGGAGTTCTCAGGTATGAATAGTGTGTATATTAAAGCATTATTTGAATTATGTTCTTGAATCATTGAACAGTGTGATACGGAACGCCCTTAAGAAACATAAAATCTTGCCCCGGCTAACACAGGGGCAGATTTTGCTTAGTGCTGTCAGTCTAGTGTCCAATCTTCCACTCTCAACCCATCAACTCTATTGAATTCCTTCGTGTTATTGGTAACAACTATCAGCCCCTTGCTTCTTGCATGCCCTGCAATATGCAGATCGTTATCTCCGATCCGTTTTCCGATTTTTTCTAGCGATGCACGAATATTTCCATAGTGAAATGCGGCTTGTTCGTCATAAGGAAGAATAGTTAATCGAGAAACAAAATCTTCTATAACTGCCAAATTTCTCTCAGGATTTCCACTTTTTTCAGCCCCAAAAATCAGTTCTGCTAATGTGATCGTAGAAATAGCCATGAGGTCTATATTCTTATTGAATTTAGGCAGAATAGATTCAGGGCGTTTTTTTATCGTGAAAATCACAATATTAGTATCAAGCAGATACTTAATCATCGAAAGATTCTCTTTTACTTGTGACTTGCTCAGGACGTTCAGGCAAAAAATCGTCAGTCACAGATTGATCAGACAGAAAAAAACTATCCCATGTGTTCTGTACGGGAGCAATAATTCGTTCCTTGCCTCTTGACCTAACAGTAACTTCTTTAACATTATCAGGGAAACGGAGATCTGCGGGTAACCTTACATTCTGAGTTCGGTTGCTCATAAAAACTTTACTTTGATATATCATGGCACACCTCTTTGATTGCTGCTATATATCACGAGTATATAGCATAAAATCAAATATGGGCAAAGTCTATGTTAAAAGATTGGAAGATTTGCTGGTCTCTAAGGGGCCTGTTAGCCCCGATTTTAGGATTCAGGTCAATATTCACTTCATATTGTGTTCTACCTCCTGCATAGATTGCTGCACGAACTCTGCAAATGGCTTCACATTCTTTCCTACCGAGGCTGATTCTAACGCTGATAGATACTGAGTTCTATTTTTGAGTTTAATCACCGTCCAGGGGTATCCTCCGATTACCAGTAAGAAATTCAT